>CACKIQ010000001.1 GCA_902600245.1 uncultured Pelagibacteraceae bacterium
GAAATGCAAATAATAACGAATTAAACACTAGTGTTATCCCATTCATGTTAAGAGGTATTAAGCTTTGGGGTATGGACTCAGCTAACTGCAGTATTAAAAGAAGAGAATTTATCTGGGGCGAGGCCTCAAAATTAATCGATTTTGATTTATTAGAAAAATCAGTTTTATCAGTAAGCTTAGAGGAATTAATTGAAACTTATCCAAAAATTTTAAAAGGTGAAATTTCTGGAAGAGTATTGGTTGATTTAAACAAATAATGGATTGGGATAAATTAAAAATTTTTCATGCAGTTGCAGAAGCTGGTAGCTTCACAAACGCTACTGTTAACTTAAATCTAAGTCAGTCTGCAATAAGCAGACAAATACAATCTTTAGAACAAGATTTAAAAGTACAATTGTTTGAAAGACATGCACGTGGTTTAACCCTTACAGAAAATGGAGAATATGTCTTTAAAACAGCTCATGAGGTTATTACAAAACTTAAAGAAGTAGAAACTTCACTAGGCGATCAAAAAAGTAAACCTTCAGGTAAACTAACCATTACAACTGTAAGAAGTTTTGGTACTCACTGGCTAACACCAAGAATTCAAGAATTTATGAGGCTAAATCCAGAAATTGAGATTGAACTAGTGTTTGATGATAAAGAGTTAGATTTAAGCACTCGACAAGCAGATATTGGAATTTTCATGAGAAGACCAAAACAACTTAATTATATTCAAAAAAAATTAGTAGATATTAAGTATTATATTTATGGATCAAGTAAATACCTGGAAAAAAATGGTATGCCTAAAACAGTTAATGATTTAAATAAACACAAATTTATCTCATTTGGAAAAGGAGCACCTTCACCAGTCTATAATCCGGATTGGGCTTTAAAAATTGGAATGCATGATGGAAAAAAAAGGAAATCGATTATGAAAGTTAACAGTGTTAGTGGATTGTTATATGGTGTAGAGTCTGGTGTAGGATTAGCTGCACTACCAGAATATTTGGTATCAAATTCATCAAATATAATTAAAGTATTACCTAAAGTAGAGGGACCAATAACGGAGGCACACTTCGTGTATCCTCAATCACTTAAAAATACAGCTAGAGTTCAAGCTTTCAGAAACTTCCTATTTAGTAAAATAGGCGATTGGAAATAGATAATTCGCAAAAATTACCGATATTATTACTAAAAACCAAATCCGCGACAATTTTGCGATTGATAATCATTCTCATTGAGAATAGTTCTCATTCTCAACAATAACGAAATAATATAAGGAGTTTAATGAGAAAATTATCAATTTATGCGTTAATTACCTCTTTATTTGTGGCTACTTTTGCAGTTGCAAATGAGGTTAACGTATTTAATGCCAGACATTATAAGGCTGATGCCGAAATGTATGGAAAATTTACAGCAGCTACAGGAATTAAAGTAAATTTAATAAATGGTAAATCAGGAGCATTAGAAAAAAGAATAGCTGAAGAGGGAGCAGATTCTTCAGCTGATCTTTATATCACTGCGGATGCTGGAAGATGTGGTGCTATGGATGCAAAAGGTTTGCTACAAGGCGGTTTATCATCTGCAACAATTAAAGCATCTGTGCCAAAAAACTTTAGAACTAACAAATGGGTTGGAGTAGCAAAAAGAGCGAGAATTATTTATTACTCACCTGAGAGAGTTAGTGGTGCAGAGTTGTCAGGTTTAACTTATGAAGGTTTAGCTGATCCAAAATGGAAAGGTAGACTAGTAATAAGAAAATCTAGTAATATTTATAATAAATCACTTGTAGCTTCATTGATTGCGAATAATGGAAAAAAAGCTACAGCCGAATGGGCAAGAGGTGTTGTTTCTAATATGGCAAGAGAGCCAAAAGGAAACGATAGAGCCCAAATTATGGCAGTAGCAGCAGGTGAAGCTGATATTGCTGTAGCTAACACTTATTATTTAGCACTTATGCTTTCTGGTAAAAAAGGTGCTGAACAACAAGAAGCTGCAAAAAAAGTTAAAGCGTTTTTCCCTAACCAACAAGGTAGAGGCACACATATGAATATTAGTTGTGCTGCTCTTGTTAAAGGTGCGCCTAACAAAGCAAATGCTATTGCTCTTGTTGACTTTTTATTATCAGCAGAATCTCAAGAACATTTTACAAATAATACGTTTGAGTTTCCAATGATAGGTGGTGTTTCTCCAAATCCGTTGGTGGTAAATAATTTAGGGCTAGATTTTAAACAAGATTTAGCAACTAAAGTTTCAACTTATGGAAAAAATCAAGCTGCTGCATTAGAAGTTATGACAGCTGCTGGCTGGAAGTAATAAATAGTGAAAAAGAATTTATTTAATTTTAATTTAAGTAATTCTTCTGTTATGAGCGGTTCACTCGAGGGTCAGATAACATGTGAACCATGCTCATCAGAGTGTGAAAAAATTAAAAGAAAAATAAATAATAGAAAATTATCTGAGATTGAAAAAGACGAGGCCCTAGACATCCTCACTCCTTTTAAATGATGATATATTTCTTTTTAGACAGTGCCCACGTCACTCTCCTCTAGGATTTTTACCCTTTCCTAGAAATTGTCGTGGGCATTAAATAAATATGATTGAAGGATTTAAAATACCCAAAGTAACTTTTAGAATAAGGGAAGGTGATACTTCGGATAATGAAATTGCATGTGCAATTGGAGGAAAGTGGATAAATAAGTCTACAGATGATTTTTTTAAAAATAAAAGAGTAATTTTATTCAGTTTACCTGGCGCTTTTACACCAACTTGTTCCTCTCAACAATTACCTGGGTTTGAACAAAATGCTAATGATTTAAAAAAACTAGGTATTGATGAAATTTATTGTTGTTCAGTAAATGACTCTTACGTAATGAATGCTTGGGTTAAAAAGATGAATATTTCTAACATAAAAGTAATTCCAGATGGTTCAGGACTTTTTACAAAATATATGGGAATGCTAATTTCAAAAGATCATGATGGATTTGGTCAGAGAAGTTGGCGATATATGGCAGTTATTAATGATGGTATTGTTGAAAAATGGTGGCAAGAGCCAGGAATTAATAATTCAGGTTCTGATGATGATCCATATACAGAAACAACACCAGAAAACACACTAAAATACCTTTCTGCATCAAAGTAAAATTATATTAAAAAAATTTTTTTATATTATAAGACCCTTAATGGTAAAAAATTTTAATATTTGGTTTCTCTCATCCTTATTGATTTCTCTAGGTGTATTAATTCCAATAGTTACTGTTTTTTTTAGTTTTTTTGAGGAAACTTCAAATTATTATCAAATATTAAAAGATACTTTTTTATTTGAATATATTTTTAACTCTTTTGTCCTATTAGTTTGTGTTTTGGTCTTAACTTTTTTAATAGGAACCACTTGCGCATATTTAGTTTCATTTTATAAATTTCCTTTTAGTAATTTCTTTAAATGGGCACTTATCCTTTCTTTTGCTGTCCCTCCCTATATTTATGCATTTTCTCTGACAGCTTTTTTTGAAAATTACGGTACAGCTTTTACAATTTTAACGAATTTATTTGGGGAAGGAGAATATAACAAAAATATTCCAAAATTTGATGGTCTTCTTGGAGCAGTTCTTTCACTATCATTCTCATTATATGCTTATGTATACATTCTTTCTAGAGCATCATTTTTGTATCAATCTCAAAACTTAATAGATCTAGGAAGAAGTTTAGGTTTTTCAAAATTCAAATCTTTATATTCTTTGATATTACCAGCCGCTAGACCAGCTATAGTTGCCGGGTTATCCTTAGTTGCAATGGAGACACTAGCAGAATTTGGTGCGGTTGATTTCTTTTCAATTAATACTCTAACCACTGGTATTTATAATGCTTGGATTACATTTGATGATTTAGCTTTTTCAAATAGGTTATCATTTTTCTTGCTTATATTTATATTTGCATGTTTTATAATTGAAAATTATTCAAGAAAAAAAGCTAAGTACCATTTTAATTCAAGAGGTGGATTTAAACAAAAAGAAAAAATAAACTTAACGGGAAAAAAATCTTTTTTTGCATTTTTGTTTTGTTTTATTATTTTCTTTTTAAGTTTTTTATTTCCTTTAAGCCAAATGTTATATTGGACAATTAAGTTTCCAGAAAACTTTTTTGATCTTGATGTAATTTCACTTACTTTAAATACGATTTATTTAGTCCTTTTATCTAGCCTTGTATTGATTTTATTTTCTTTGATTTCAAATTATGGAAATAGAGTTTCTAAAAATAAAATTTTAAATTTTTTATCAACAATATCTATTTCAGGTTATGCTATTCCAGGTGTTATTCTGGCAGTAGCATTTATTTCATTCATTGCTTGGTTTGATGAAAATATTGTTAAGACTTTAGGATTTATATCTATTAAAAAAATCTTTATCGGTTCTGTTCTTGGACTGGTTTTAGTTTACTTTGTCAGATTTTATTCATTAGCATTTAATGGAATAAAATCAGGTTACGAAAAAATAAATATTTCAGTCGATGAAAGCTCATATTTGCTTGGTTATTCCAAGCAAAAAACTTTTCTTAATATTCATGTTCCTTTTCTGAGAAATTCACTTTTATTTGTGGCAATATTGATTTCCCTAGAAATTATAAGAGAGCTTCCAATAACCCTTATTTTAAGACCATTTAATTTTGAAACTTTTGCAACAACTGCCTATATATCTGCGTCTGAGGATTTACTAGAGGCTGCAGCAGTTCCATCATTATTTTTAATTTTAATTGCAACTATATTTATTATATTTACATCTAAATATATTCTTAGAGAAAATGAAAAATAATTTTTTAGAAATTAAAAATGTTGATTTTACAATTGGTGGAAAATCCAAGGTTAAAAATGCTTCATTTGTCATAGAAAATGAGGGAGAAACTTTATGTATTTTAGGTCCTTCAGGAATTGGAAAAACTACAATATTAAGAACTATAGCTGGTTTAGAAGAAATTGAAAAAGGTTCAATTAAATTAAACGGAAAATTAATATCATCAAAAGATAAACACGTTGAACCTGAATATAGAAATATTTCTTTAGCTTTTCAGGATAATAGCTTGTTTCCACATTACACTGTGGAAAAAAATATATTGTTAGGCACTGAGAGGAATAAAACAAAAAAGAAAAAAAAACTAACTTTTAAAGAAATTGTTGATTTACTTGATATTTCGAAAATACTTGAAAAATATCCCCATGAAATAAGTGCTGGAGAGGCACAAAGAGCTTCTCTTGCGAGATCTTTATTAACACAACCTGATCTTTTGTTATTAGATGAGCCATTATCAAATGTTGACCAAAGTTTTAAAGAAGAAATTCAAGTAAGATTGAAAAAAATTTTAAGTAAATTAAAAATTACAACAATAATTGTAACCCATGACTCTTATGAGGCTTTTTATTTAGGGCATAAATGTGCAATTATATTAGATGGTCAAATTAAACAGTTTGATGATCCATATAATGTGTATCATTTTCCAAATTCAGTAGAGGTGGTGAATTTTTTAAATCGTGGAATTCTAATTCCAGCGAAAGTTACAGGAGAAAACTCACTAGAAAATAAAGATCTTGGAACAATAAATGGGAATTTTATTAAGCATTATCCAAAAGGATCGAAGGTACAATTATTATTACAGCCAGAGGATCTTGAGCACGATGATAAAAGCAATTTAAAATTAGAGGTTGTTGACAGAAAATTTAGAGGTACCAACTTTATTTACACCTTAAAAACTAGTAGTGATTTACTAATACCAGTATTTGTTCATTCTCATCATGAGCATCAGCATGAAGCTGACGAAAAGTTTGGAATTAAAAGACCGATTCATATTGATCACATAGTTTGTTTTTAATAAAACAAGCAAATGCTTTCAAAAAAACAATTATTTACCAGAGGTATGGTGGATATTTCTCCACATATGTTGTCAGTAATTCCATTTGGAATTATTTGTGGAGCTATCGGTGTTGAACTAGGTTTTGATCCTTATTTAGTTTATGCAATGTCCTTCATTATTTTTGGAGGTGCTTCACAAATAGTTTTTTTGCAGCTTTTATCAGGAGGTGCATCAAGCTTAGTTGCTGTTACTTCTGTTGGAATTATAAATTCTCGACATTTATTATATGGAGCAGTTTTATCTGAATATCTCGAAAAATTATCTTTTATAAAAAAATTATTAATATCATATGTGATAGTTGATCAGGGCTTTGCAGAGTCTAATAAATTTTTTAAAAAAAATAAATCTGAAGAATATTTACATTATCATTTAATAGGCACTGGCTGCACGATGTGGGTTTGTTGGCAAATTGCTACACTTTCAGGAATTATTTTAGGATCATTTGTTCCTGAGGAACTTGGATTAAAATTTGCCATTCCTCTGACATTTATTGCAATCGTTGTACAAGATTTAAAAAAAATTGATCATGTAATTGTGATGATTACTTGTGGTTTAAGCTCATTGTTATTTTTTGATGCACCATTTAAATCTTATATTATTATTTCACCAGTTATTGCTTTATTTGTAGCTTCTTTACTATTGAGGTTAAAAAAGTGACTTTAGTATCAATTATCTTTGCTGGTGTATTAACTTACTTTACTAGAATGACTATGGTTGCATTAATTAGTAGAGATATGTTGGGAGATAAAATTAAATCTGTTTTAGAATATGTTCCATCTGCAGTATTTCCAGCAATAATTTTTCCTGGAATATTTATAAATGATTATGGGACCTTTATAGAAATGAATGATCCAAAAATTTTTGGAGCATTAGTTGCAGTTATTGTAGGTTATTTTTCAAAAAATATTATTGCAACTATTTTAGCGGGATTAGTTTCTTATTGGTTTTTAATTTTTGTGATTTTTAGTTAGCACCTAATTTAATATTACTTCTAATATTGCTATCCATTAACTCAGGTTTAGATAAATTAAGATTTGACATTATTTCAGCATATTCATCAGCATTATTAACTTGAAGTCTTGGATTTGATTTTTTTTCATTACCAATAGTACTAACAAGTTTACCGTTATAGTCATGTCCTGGATAAAGAAAAGTATCCTCAGGTAGTTTAAGCAATTTATTAAACAAAGAATTATAAGCATCTTTTGAACTACCATTTTGAAAATCTGTCCTACCTGTTCCATTAATTAAAAGGGTATCTCCAGAAAATAAATATTTATCCATTAAAAAACTGTAGCTGTCTGAAGTATGACCAGGTGTATACAATGCTTTAATTTCAATTTGATCAATTTTAATTATTTCTTCATCTTTTACTTTGACTTCTACCGCATCAGCAGGCGTGTGTTCTCCCATGATTGTGGAGCAATTTGTAACTTTTTTTAATTTTGAAGCACCTGTTATGTGGTCTGCATGAATATGTGTATCAATTACTTTTACAAGTTTAAGATCCAATTCATTAAGTAAAGTTATATAGCTATCAACATTTTCAATAACTGGATCAATAATTACTGCTTCGCGACCTTTTGCCGATGCAATTAAATAAGTGTAGGTAGACGATTTTTTATCAAATACTTGTTTAAAAATCATTTTTCATTAATATCAAATTATTGTGAATACCTCTACTGCTACATTTAATTGGTCTTGCAAACATGCTTGGAAAAGAAGCGCAAAAAATACCGCTTGGTGTGTATTAGGTTGTGCTATAGGTGATTTTGGTACAATTTTATTTTTTCAATTAACCGAAATTCCTTTTCCAGTTTTAGGAATTATGATTTTAGCAATCATTAATGGTTTGATTACAAGTATTATTTTAGAAACAATTATTTTAATGACACAAAATTTTAATTTTATTAATGCGTTTAAAACTGCTTGTGGAATGAGTTTAATATCGATGATCAGTATGGAAATTATGATGAATTTTACAGATTATGTTTTGACTGGCGGTGCCATATTAACTTGGTGGGTTGTTCCAATAATGTTAATTGTTGGTTTTTTAACTCCTTGGCCTTACAATTATTGGAGATTAAAAAAATATGGAGTTGCTTGTCATTAATTTAGAGCATTCTTTTCAATAAATTATCTTTAAATAACAATCTGTGAGCTATCACTGCTAAAATATGAAGAGATATTAGAGCTATAATTGTATAATTTGAATATATATGAATATTATAAAATTGATCTGCTAATTCAAAATTGTCTTTAATTTTTATTTCTTTGAAAAAAATAATTAAAGTTTCTCCATTAAATAATTTTTTTAAAATACCCGAAATAGTTATTGATAAAATTGCCACATATAAAAGCACATGGTTTAATTTTGCTAAAAACTTTTGTCCAACAAAAATACCTGGAGCTAGTTTAGGTGAAGGATTAAGTATTTTATTTATTAGCCTTAAAATTACTAAATAAAATACAGTTAAACCTAATATTACATGAATATTTTCTATAGTAATTCTCTCTTCACCAAAATCTAAATCAACTAAGTAAAAACCCAATGGTATCTGTACAATGAGAACGACAGCACTCATCCAATGTAACAACTTTGAAATGAGACCGTATTCTGTTACAGTATTTGTGATATGCATAAATTATTTAAACACATTACTTCATTCATTAAAATATTATTATTGTCAATTTTATCTGTCTTTTTGGTCTCAACCACTAATGCTGAACAAAGTGTTGAGGACATTATAAAGGGAAGGCAAGCATTATTTAGCAAGAATTATAGCACGGCTAAAAGAGTCCAATCATATGCATCAAATGGAGATTTTGATGAGTCAATAGAATTAATGTTAGAAATGAGTGAGAATTACAAAGTTTTGATTGATTTATTTCCTGAAAACACCAAAGAGGGATTTAAAACAGAAGCCTTACCAATCATTTGGGAAGAAAAAAATGCTTTTAATGCTCTAATGAAAAAAGCATCTGACGATATGATTACACTTGCATCTGTTATTGAAGATAGCGATGATATTCGAGGTACATTAAAACAATTAATGTGGAGCAATTGTAAAGCTTGTCATAGCAAGTACCGGGTGCCCCATTAAAATTTACTTTTAAGGGTTCGCTCTTTAAGCAAATACCTAAAGAGCTCCCTTTTTTAAGCCTCTTTGGCATTTTAATCCAAACGGATTTTAATGTTATTAACTTTTTTGGTATTTTAAAGACTTCAGCTAAGTATCAGGTGGTGAAAGTATTAACATAAACCTCCTTCTAAAAAAAAGGTAATTATATTTAATAAAAATTCAATAAATTTATTTCAGTTTTGGTTAAATAAAATTCTTGAATACAACCTAATGCTTTAGTAGATTCCCGGTATCTTATATATCTAGTTTTAATTATTTTTTATTAATCAATTCACTAATAAAATTTTCACCAAAACCGTTATCAACAGCTTTTTGAAAATAGTTTTTGTTAACTTCAGCAACTTTTTCTGCTTCAGGAAAATCTTTTAATAAGTCTTGAATATAAGTTAAATCTTTTACAGAATTACTGGCGGTAAATTTAAATCCAGTAAAATCTCCTTTTAATAAACTATCAAAAACTCTATTTAGAGCAGCAGAATTACCAGAACCAAGCTTAGCAACATCAAAAACCTTTTTTAAATCCAAACCCATTTCTTTAGCACTTTTAGCTAAATGATTAACTAATGCAGCATTTCCAAGGGATAAAAAATTATTTAAAAGTTTCGATTTTGCACCCATCCCAACAGTTCCAAAATGAAAATATTCTTTACAAAAAAACTTAAAATAGGGTTCAGCTATTTTAAAATTTACATCTGATGCTCCTACTATTCCTCCTAAAACTCCTTCTTCAGCTTGAACAGGACCACCCATTACAGGACATTCAACATACTTAATATTATTTTTCTTAAATATAACTTCAGTTTCTATAGAACCAGTTTTGTTATGTGTTGTGATATCAATAATTATAGTTTTATTGTTTAAAATCGCTGAAATTTTTTCAGATATTGATTTTGCAATCGGGGTATTTGTTACACACATAAACAAAGCATCGAGATTTTTATCTGCAAAATCCTCAAAAGATTTTACTTCTTCTGCACCATCGCTAATAATTTTTTCAATTGGTTTTCTGTTTTTATTTGCAATAACAAAAAGTTTATTTTTATGTTTCAAAATGTTTTTGGCTATTCCATAGCCCATATAACCAACACCAATAAATCCAATATTTTTCATATTTGTTTCAATAATTAACTTTTCTTTGTGCCTTCTGTTCTTATAAACATTATACCAAAAACAATAATTCCTACCACACCTACAATTTTGTTATAATCAAAGGGTACACCAAAAATTAAGAAGTTAATAATTGTTGACCAAACAAGTTGTGAATATTGAAAGTTTGTCACAAATGATAAATTAGACAGTTGAATTGCATAAATTATTAGAGAATGACTAACAAAGCCCGCTACTCCAAGTAATAATAAATAAAGCCAAAAAATATTCTTTTCTAATGGAGCCCAATTAAAAAAAATAAATATGCTAAATATAATTGCACCTAATATTGAGGTATAGAATATCGCAGCAAATGGGTCGTTGTCACCTGATACAAGTTTAGTAAAAAATTGATAAAGAGCCCAACAAATTGGTGGAACTATTGGAAAAATTAAATCAATACTAAATATTTTCATACTTGGTCCTAAGGAGTAAATAATTGAACCAAAACTAAGTAACATTAAAAGTATACCCTTAGGTGTTAAAATATCTTTTAAAAAGTATGCTGAAAGCAAAGAAACTATCAAAGGAGCTGTAAAGAAAACTACGTATATGTCTACTAAGTCAAATTTTTGTAAAGAATAAAACATAAATGACGTTGCTGTAACCATCAATATTGATCTTATTATTTGAACCTTAAAATTTTTTTTTAAATTTACTTTTGGTTTGATTATTAAAAAAAATATAACTAGAGAAACTAGGTGAAAAAAAAATCTACCCCAAATTGCTTGAGTAACTGGCATAACTGTACCGAGGTATTTTGCTGTAGAGTCCATACATACAAACATGAAAAAGCCACCTGCAGCTAATAAAATTACATTAATTAATGATGTTTGCTGTGGCACTGGAAATTAAAATTACATCACTACGCCTACTTGCCAAGGATTAAACTCCTCGTCACCGTAGCCGTTGATTTCACTCTTTGATTTATTTCCTGAGGCAGTGTTAACAATTAGTTCAAATATTTTTTGACCAACTTCTTCAACTTTTTCTTTACCTTCAGCAATTGTCCCACAATTAATATCCATATCTTCTGACATTTTTTCAAACATAGCTGAGTTTGTTGAAAGTTTTAAACTTGGAACTGGTTTACAACCAAAACAAGATCCGCGTCCTGTTGTAAAACAAATTACATTAGCACCTGATGCTACTTGACCTGTAACAGATACAGGATCGTAACCAGGAGAGTCCATAAAATTAAATCCTTTGTTTTTTAAAGGTTCTGCATAGTGCAGTACATCTTGAAGAATAGAATTACCTCCTTTTGCAACAGCACCTAAAGATTTTTCTAAAATTGTTGTAAGACCACCCTTTTTGTTTCCAGGGGCTGGGTTGTTATCCATAGAACTATTATTGATTGAAGTATAATGTTTCCACCATTCAATTCTTTTAATTAGTTTATCGGCAGTCCTTTGTGAGCTAGCTCTATTAATTAATAAATGTTCAGCTCCATAAATCTCTGGAGTTTCAGATAAAATTGAACTTCCACCTTTCTTAACCAAGAGATCTGCAGCAACACCTAATGCAGGATTTGCAGTTATTCCAGAATATCCATCTGAGCCACCACACTGAAGAGCTAAAGTTAAATGACTTACTGGTTGTGAAGTTCTCTCAACACTGTTTGCTTCTGAAAGTAAATTTTTTATTTGAGATAATACTTTATCAACTATTTTTTTAGTTCCACCTTCATCCTGAATTGTTAGAAAATGAATTCGGTTATGTTTTTTTAAAGATTCATCAAACAAACTGACTTGAGCACATTCACAACCTAAACCAATTACAAAAACATGAGAAAAGTTTGGATGATTTTTAAAGCCATCTATAGTTCTTTGGAAAATTTGCATTCCCTCACTTTGTGTATTCATTCCACATCCAGTTGAGTGAGTAATTGGCACTATGCCATCAATATTTGGGTAATTTTTTAAAATGTTAGAATATTTAATCCTTTCAACAATCATTTTAGTTACAGTTGCTGAGCAATTTACTGTGCTCACTATTCCGATATAATTTCTAGTAGCGATCTGTCCATTATCTCTTAAAATTCCATTAAAGAAGGTATCTGCTTTTTCATCTACAATGTGTTTTTTGTCTGTTACTTTAAATTCTCTTTTAAACTCTCTAAATTCTAAATTATGGGAGTGGACATGTTGTCCAGGTTTAATTTCATCTAAAGCAAAACCAATAATTTGATCATATTTAATGATTGGATCACCTTTTTTAATTGTTTTTAAACAAACTTTATGTCCAAAAGGGATTGGATCGATAGTACTAATCTCATGACCTTCAATTTTTGTTTTTTCAGGAATAATAAATTGACTAACACCCACATTGTCATTCTTATTTAAAACTATTAGATTATTCATAAAATTATTATATAACTATAAATCTAAAGAGACCATTAAACAATTATGCCTAAAAAAAGAAAAAAAAGTTTCAGAAGTCAGCAGTGGTTTAATAACCCAAAAAACCCAGATATGACGGCTTTGTATCTAGAAAGATATTTAAATTATGGTCTTACTAGAAAAGAATTACAATCTGGAAACCCAATAATAGGAATAGCTCAGTCTGGTAGTGACCTTTCACCATGTAATAGGCATTTTATGTCACTGAGTAAGAGAATAAAAGATGGAGTCAGAAGAGCAGGCGGTATACCTATGGAGTTTCCAACTCATCCAATTCAAGAAACAGGAAAAAGGCCTACTGCAATGTTGGATAGAAATCTTTCATATTTATCTTTAGTAGAAGTTTTATATGGATACCCACTTGATGGAGTTATCTTAACAACAGGATGTGATAAGACTACTCCTGCAGCCTTAATGGCAGCAGCCACGGTAAATATTCCTGCAATAGTTTTATCTGGTGGTCCAATGTTGGATGGAGTTTATAAGGGAAAATTAGCTGGATCAGGAATGGTAGTTTGGGAAGCTAGAAAAATGTTAGCAAAAGGAGAGATTAAATATGAGGAATTTATGGATATGGTTTCATCATCCTCACCAAGCGCTGGCCATTGTAATACCATGGGAACAGCTTCTTCAATGAACTCAGTAGCAGAAGCATTAGGAATGTCTTTACCAGGAGGTGCGGTTATTCCCGCTCCTTACAGAGAAAGAGAACAAATTTCTTACGAAACAGGAAAAAGAATTGTTGGAATGGTTTATGAAGATTTAACCCCATCAAAAATTATGACACGTAAAGCTTTTGAAAACGCCGTAGTAGTAGCAAGTGCTATAGGCGGATCTAGTAATTGTACAGCCCATTTAAGTGCTATTGCAAAACATATGGGAATTAAATTTGATCTTTCTGATTGGCAAAAACTTGGGCACAACATTCCCTTGTTGGTAAATTGCCAACCTGCAGGAGAATACTTAATGGAAAGTTTTCACAGAGCTGGGGCAATACCTGCAGTGATGAAGGAATTAATTAAAAATAAAAAAATTCATACAAATATAAAGACAGTCACGGGTAAAACTGTAGGTGAAAATTTAAGAAAGAAAGTTGATATAGACAATAAAGTAATTAAAACTTTTAAAAATGCGTTAACTGAAAAAGCTGGTTTTTTAGTTATGAGAAGTAATTTTTTCTCGTCTGCTATAATGAAAACATCTGTAATCAGTAAAGAATTTAAAGATCAATACTTATCAAATCCTAAACACCCTAATGTTTTTGAATGTAAAGCTATAGTTTTTGAAGGTCCTGAGGATTATCATAAAAGACTTAATGATAAAAAATTAAAAGTGAATGAAAACTCAATATTAATTATTAGAGGTTGCGGACCGGTTGGGTATCCTGGATCAGCAGAAGTGGTTAATATGCAACCACCTGACAGATTATTAAAAAAAGGAATAAGACATTTACCAACTTTGGGAGACGGAAGACAGAGTGGAACATCCGAGAGCCCATCAATACTTCATGTTTCACCAGAGTCAGCAGTAGGTGGAGATTTAGGCATTGTTAAAACTTATGATAAAATAAAAATAGACTTAAATAAAAGAAGAGTTGATTTATTAATTTCTCAAGCTGAATTTAAAAAACGAAGAAAAAACAAAAAAGTATTTAAGCCAAAAAATCAAACTCCTTGGCAGGAAATATTTAGAAATACTGTTGGTCAATTGGATGATGGTGCATGCATTAATTCTCGAGGTAAATTTTTAGACGTATCACATACCAAAGGTTTACCAAGAGATTCTCACTAATGAGACCAAAAATATTAGTTTCCAGAAAATTGTCAGATTTAGCAGAAGAAAAACTTCAAAAAGAATTTGAAGTAACTTTAAATCCAAAAGACGAACCTATTCCAGAAAGTGACTTAATAAAAATTGTAAATGATTATGATGGAATGATTTCGACTGGTTTTGACAAAATTAGTGAAAATTTTTTTAATAATTTAAATGGTAAATTAAAAATTATTGCTCAAGTTGGTGTTGGTTACGATAATATTTCAATAAAATCTGCAAAAGAAAAAAAAATTAAAGTTACAAATACCCCTAATGTTTTAAATGAAGCAGTAGCAGAAACGACTATTCTGTTAATTCTGGCAGCTTCAAGAAGAATTGGTGAAGCATACAGTCTAGTGAAAACAGACAATTGGAAAAATCAAAAACCTGATCTTACTAAATTTATGATTGGAAATTCTGTTACCGGTAAAACTTTAGGTATTATTGGTATGGGTCGTATTGGAAGAATGGCTGCAAAAAGTGCTAAAGCATTTGGAATGCAGATAATTTATCATAACAGAAATAAACTGTCTGATGAACAAGAGGATGGGGCAAAGTATTTTTCTGATATCAAGTCTATGCTCCCTGAGTGTGACTTTCTTAGTATTCATACGCCAGCAACATCTGAGACCAAACACATATTAAATGCTTCAACTATAAATTTATTACCTAAGCATGCTGTTGTTATAAATACCTCAAGAGGATCAACTATTAATGATGATGATTTAATTGATGCTCTCGAGAATAAAAAAATCTATGCGGCTGGTTTAGATGTATTTAATAATGAACCTAATTTAGATAAAAGATATTTAAAATTAGATAATTGTTTTGTTTTACCACATATTGGAAGTGCGACTCATGAGACTCGATTGGCAATGAGCATGATGGCAGTGGATAACATTTATTGTTATTTCAATAAAAAACCTCTTATTTCTGAAGTAGTTTAAACAACTTAAAGTTGTGGGTTTAGAAAATATATATAATTTCTATATATAAACATTAAACGAATTCGTTGATCTCAAAAACCATTTATGATTAAATTTATAAAAAACATAAACGAGAGGAAGATAATGTTTAAACTTATAACTAAAACTATAGCAGCAGTAGCTATTGTTTCAGTTGCTTTATTTGGCTCTGCTAACGCAAAGACTTTAAAGATTGAAACACACTTTACTGCTAGTTCACCAAATGGTGAAGTTGCAGCTCAATTCGCTAAAAACGTTGAAAAGTTTTCTGGCGGAAGCTTAAAAGTACAAATGTTCTACTCATCGTCAGTAACTGGTAAATCAGCTGAGGTATTTAACTCTGCACAGACTGGTATTATTGATTGTGATATGACTGGTGCAGGTTACCAAACTGGTAAAAATGCAGCATTTCAATTCGCAGGTGATGTAATGGGTGGATATGATAATCCATATCAACAATATGAATTCCTAAATTATCCAGGAGCTCAAGAAGCTGTTGATGCACTTTACAACAAGTATGGAATGACTTTAATTGGCTGGTGGATACCAGGACATGAGTCTTTGATTTCTAGCAGACCAATTCCAGATGTTGCTTCATTGAAAGACTTTAAATTTAGATCACCTCCAGGAATGGAAAGTATGATCTTCACAGCATTAGGCGCTAAACCAATCGTTATGGATTTTGGTGAAGTTCCAACTGCTTTACAAACTGGTCTAATCGATGGTGCTGACTATTCATCATTAGCAACTAACTATGCTGGTGGACACTATGAGCAAAATAAATATGCTACATACCCAGGTTTCCATTCGATGCCTGCTGACCACTTAGCTTGTAACACTAAAGTATGGAACAAGTTAAAACCTCACGAAAAAGGTGCAATGTTAGCTGCAATCGAAATCTGTGGAAGAACTATCACTAGTTTGGTTGAAAGAAAAAATGCAGAAGCAGTTAAAGCTTTAAAAGAAATGGGAGTTACTCTTCATGACTGGTCTAAAGAGGATAGAGCTAAATTTAGACAAGCTGCACTTGGTGCTTGGGAAGAATGGAAGAATAAATCACCAGAGGCTGCTGCACTTATAGAGATACATAAAGCTTACATGAAAGCTAACGGTATACTATAACATAAGCATATAATGAAATCTTGAAGGGCCTGAAAAGGCCCTTCTTTTAAAGAAGTTTTTACTTATGCGTGATAAAGATTTACAAAATAAACAGCTTCAAGAGCAAAGTGAAAAAGTTGCAAGTAAAGATGATTTTCCAATAAACTGGATAGATAGAATTTCATTGTTTTTAAGTCACACAATTAAATATTTAATACCCATAATAGTTGTTGTGATGATGTATGAAATTTTTATGAGATATGTTTTATTAAAGCCAACTTTATGGGCTAATGAATTATGTTTATGGTTAGCTGGTGTTTGTTATTTAGTAGGCGGTATATATGCCACAAGATTAAGAAGTCATATAAGAATAGTATTATTATATGATTATGTTAGCAGACCAGTTCAGCGAATATTTGATTTGATAAGCACCATAATCATTGTGGTTTTTGCAGCTGCAGTAATTTATGGAGGTTTTGAAGATGCTCATAGGTCATTCATAAATTGGGAGAGATTTGCAACTTATTGGGATCCACCAATTCCTGCTACTATGAAACCGCTTACATTAATATGTTTGTTTTTAATCGCACTTCAATCAGTTAATAATCTTATTATTGATTGGAAAAATCCTAAAGAAAAACAATACCAACCAGCTAAAGATTTAAAATAATATGGAATTTGAGATAGGTACGCTATCTATAATACTTATCGTAGGATTATTAGCCCTTATATCCATTGGAGTTCCTATGGGATTTGCATCTGGTTTTATGGGTGCGGTACTTGTATTTTTATATATTGGTGAGCATGCATTAGGAATTTTACTCTCAAGATACTATTCTCTTGTTGTTACTTACTCCTTCTTATCTGTTCCATTATTTATATTCATGGCATCCTTATTAGAACGCTCGAACATAGCAAGAGATTTATATGATGCTTTAAACGCTTGGTTAAGAAAAACTAGAGGTGGAGTAGGTGTAGTAACTGCAATCATGGCAACTATCATGGCTGCGATGAGTGGAATAATTGGAGGAGAAATAGTTTTATTAGGATTGATTGCACTCCCTCAGATGTTGAGATTAAAATATGATCAGGATATGTCTATTGGTATTATTTGTGCATCAGGTTCCTTAGGTACAATGATACCCCCATCTATTGTTTTAATTATTTATGGATTAACAACTGAAACTTCAATTACGATGTTATTCCAAGAAGCAATTGTTCCAGGTTTAATGATTTCAGGATTAATTATTACTTACATTCTTATCAGAACAAGGTTGCAACCTCATCTTGCACCACTAAGTGATGAACCAGCTTTAACTTTAAAAGAAAAAATGTCTTACCTTCCAGGTCTTTTGCCACCAATTGGTATTGTAATAATTGTTTTAGGCTCAATTTACTCTGGTATGACTGGTATTACAGAAGCAGCTGGAATGGGTGTTGTTGCAACTTTAATTATAATTTTTGCAAGAAGAGAGCTAACATGGTTTTTATTTAAAGATGCATTGGTTAGAACATTTAAAGCTTCTGGTACTATTTTAACAATAACATTTGGTGCTACGGTGCTTGCAGGTGCTTATTCACTTGCTGGTGGACCGACTTATGTTGCAGAAACTATTTTAGCTTATGATTTAAAACCAATGTATTTGATTTTCATGATGCAAATAATGTTTCTAATTATGGGAGCATTTATGGATTGGGTTGGAATTGTTTTACTAGCGATGCCAGTATTTTTACCTATTGTCATAGCTCTTGGATTTGATCCAATTTGGTTTGGAATTTTGTTCTGTGTAAATATGCAAGTTTCGTTTTTAAGTCCACCATTTGGTCCTGCGGCTTTCTATTTGAAATCAGTTGCACCTCCACATATTTCATTAACAGATATTTTCAGAGGTTTTGCTCCATTTATAGTAATTCAGTTAATAGTATTAGCATGTGTTATGTTCTTCCCGGAGGCAATGACACAAAATTTCCACGAGTTTAAGCCTAAGCCATGATAAAAATTGGTTTTGTTGGAACAGGTCTTATGGGCCTTCCAATGGCAAGAAATATATTAAAATCAGGATTGAAATTAAGTGCATTCAACCGAACAATAAATAAAGCTGAACCTTTGAGAGAGTTTGGTGCACAAATATCAAAAACTTTAAGTGAAGTTGTTAAAGATAAAGATTGTATAATTACAATGTTAACAGACGATAGTGCTGTTGATGAGATTATGAATAATTCAGACTTTTTAGATAATTTAAAATCTGGATCAACAGTTATTGATATGAGCTCTGTCAAACCAACCACTGCAAAAAAATATGGAAATACTTTAAAATTAAAAAATATAAATTATTTAGATGCACCAGTCTCTGGTGGGACTATTGGAGCAGAGGAAGCATCTTTAGCAATTATGGTTGGAGGTGAACAAAGTGTATTTGATAATTCTCTAAATATTTTAAAATCAATGGGAAACCCAACATTAGTAGGACCTGTAGGAAGTGGACAGGTCTCTAAATTAGCAAATCAAATTGTGGTAGGAGTTACAATAGGAGCAGTTGCTGAAGCAATAACCTTGTGTGAAAAAGCTGGTGCTGATCCAATAAAACTAATTAAAGCTCTTTCTGGAGGCTGGGCAGATAGTAAAATTTTACAAACTCATGGAAAAAGAATGATAGATAAAGATTTTAGTCCAAAAGGCAAAACATCAACTCATTTAAAAGATATGAATAACATATTAGAGTGTGCAAATTCATATAATACTCATTTACCTATTTCAAATTTAGTGAAAGAAATGTATAAAACTCTAGTCGATAATGGTCATGGAAATACTGATCATAGTTCACTTTATAATGAAATCGAAAGGATAAATAAAAAATGAGCGGAAGATTAGAAGGAAAAAAAATTCTAGCAACAGCAGCAGGACAAGGAATTGGAAAAGCAACAGCAATTGCTTTTCATAAAGAAGGTGCTCAGGTTACTGCAACTGATTTAAATGATAAAACTTTGACTGAATTAAATAAAGAATATCCTGAGATTAAAGTTCAAAAGCTAGATTCAACAGACAACAATGCAATTTTAGAATTTACTAAAACATTAGATAAAGTAGATGTTTTATTTAACGCAGTTGGTTTTGTTCATCATGGAACAATATTGGAATGTGATGAAAAAGATTGGGATTTTTCTTCTAATGTAAATGTTAAGTCGATGTACTTTATGTGTAAAGCTATTTTACCTTTAATGATTAAACAAAATGGTGGAAGTATTATTAATATATCTTCATGTGCATCGAGTTTTAAAGGTTTTCCGAATAGATTTGTTTACGGGACAACAAAGGGTGCCGTGATTGGTTTAACAAAGGCGATTGCAGCAGATTTCGTTAAAAAAAATATTAGATGTAATTCAATTGCGCCAGGTACAGTTTATTCGCCTTCTTGGCAAGATAGGGTAAATCAAAGCCCAGATCCTGTTCAAGCAAAAAAAGATTTTATAGCAAGACAACCCATGGGAAGATTAGGGACTGCTGAAGAAATAGCAGCGGTGGCTGTTTATTTAGCTAGCGATGATGCAACATTTACAACAGGAACAACAATTTCAGTTGATGGTGGAATTTCAATATAAATAAATAACAAAAGGATAAATATGAAATTATTAAGAGTAGGACAAAAAGGAAGTGAAAAGCCAGCTATTATGGATAAGGAAGGTAAAATTAGGGATATAAGTTCTCATATTAAAGATTTAAATCCTGATTTTTTAAACTTTGAGACTTTTGCAAAATTACAAAATGCTGACTTATCGAATTTACCTGAATTATCCTCAAATGAGAGAATAGGCTCTTGTATAACTAGCCCACGTAAGTTTATAGCTATAGGTCTTAATTATTCAGATCATGCTGCCGAAGTTGGTGCTGATATTCCAAAAGAACCCATAGTGTTTATGAAGGCAACTAGCTGTATAGTTGGACCCAACGATGATGTTGAAATAGTTTCAGGATCAAAAAAATTAGACTGGGAGGTAGAGCTTGGTATTATAATTGGTAAAGAAGCCAAACACATTTCAGAAAATCAGTCACAAGATCATATTTTAGGTTATTGTTTAGTAAATGATGTAAGTGAACGTGAGTGGCAACTTGAAAAAATGGGACAATGGGTCAAAGGAAAATCTCATGACACATACGGTCCTGTTGGTCCACATTTAGTTACAAAAGATGAAATATCTGACGTTAATAATTTAAAAATGAGCTTGGATGTAAATGGAAAAAGAATGCAAACAGGCAACACAAGCACAATGATATTTAATGTTGATATGATAGTATCTTATTTGAGTAAGTATATGACTCTTTTACCAGGAGATATTATTACAACTGGGACACCTCCAGGAGTAGGCATGGGAATGAAGCCGCAGCAGTTCTTAAAAGCTGGTGATATGATGAAATTATCGGTTGAGAATTTAGGAGAGCAAAACTCGAAGGTAGTTGCTATATAATTTTGTTGTGAAAATAACTTCTATTAAAAGTCATGTACTTAGATATGAGTTAGAAAAAGAACTCGGTTACTCACAACAATATTACAAACACCGTACAGCCCACCTAGTTGAAGTCCAAACAGATGAAGGAATAATTGGTTGGGGAGAATGTTTTGGCCCTGGAAACATAGCTTTAGCAAACAAGTATATTGTTGAAAAGGTTATACAGCCTTTAGTGATTGGTGAAGATCCTCTAAACAAAGAGCATATCTGGCAAAAAGTCTACAATCTTTTAAGGGATAGTGGTCAAAAGGGTATGCCAATTCAAGCATTATCAGGAGTAGATATTGCCTTGTGGGATATACTAGGTAAGAAAACGAAAGCTCCACTTTATCAACTCGTTGGAGGAAAATGTAACAACAAAGTTCCAGTTTACGGTTATGGAATGATGTTACAGAAAAAATCAGTTAATGAATTGGTCGCTTTGTTTCAAGAAGAGTCAAAGCAAATAAAATCTAAAAATTTTAAAGCTATGAAAATGAAAATTGGATTAGGTCCTAGAGAGGATTTAAAACTAGTTCAAGCTGTGAGAGACTCTGTTGGAAAAGATTTTAAATTAATGGTTGATGCAAATCATGCTTATAATTTAAAAGATGCACTTTATGTTGGAAAAGGTTTAGATGAATTAGATATTCATTGGTTTGAAGAACCTGTTGCTCCTGAAGATTATGAGGGATATAGAGAATTAAAACAAAAAATCTCTACAAGTATTGCAGGTGGTGAAGCTGAATTTACGAAATATGGATGGAATAAATTAATAAGTGATAAATGTGTAGATATTGCTCAACCCGAGGTATGTGGTTTAGGTGGGATTACTGAGTATTTAAAAGTTGCCGCTCTGGCTCAGGCAAATTTTATTCCAGTAATTAATCATGTTTGGGGTTCTGCCGTTAGTATAGCGGTTAATCTTCATTTATTGACTGCACAGCCAGATATGCCTGGAGGTTTGTTTCCATCAAAATCTATGCTTGAATTCGATACAACAGAGAATAATATTTTCATCACAGATTTACCAAAAGAAGATTTCTCGATACTAGATCAAGTAAAAAATAATAATGGATATGCATCAGTGACTGATAACGTAGGAATTGGCATTAATCCAACAGAAGATTTTTTAAAAGAGTTTGAAGTAAATGAATAAGATAAAAACTTTAGAACCAAAACCTATTTGGAAATTAAGATGCACTTTAGGAGAAGGAACGCTTTGGGTAAAAGAACATAATTCAATTTACTTTGTAGATATAAAAAAAAAGAAAATTTGTTCTTTAAATATAAAAAATAAGAAAAAGAAAATTTTTAAAGTAAATAAAGAAATTGGTTTTATTGCACACATTAAAGATTATATTTTCATTTTAGGTCTTCAGGGGGAACTAAGAATTCAAAATTTAAAATCAAAAAAAATTCTAAGATCAATTATAATTGAGTCAGATTTAAAACTTAACAGAATTAATGATGGTAAAACTGACCCAGCTGGAAATTTATGGTTTGGAACTATGGATAATTTAGAGAGAAAAATTGAAAGGGGTTCATTATATAAATTAGACAAAAACTTAAAATTATCAAAAGTTGATAAAAATTATAGAATAACCAATGGGCCAGCTTTTATAGATAAATTTAATTTTTATCATACTGATAGTGCTAAAAAAAAAATTTACAAAATAAAAATAAATAAAAATAATAAAATTATTAATAAAAAAGTATTTAAAAAATTTAATAATAACGAAGGGGTTCCAGACGGTATGACTCTAGACAGAAATAAAAATCTGTGGGTAGCTCATTTCCACGGAGCTTGTATTTCTGTATTCAACAAAAAAGCAAATTTAATTCATAGAATTCAACTTCCAGCAAAAAATATAACTAACTGTGCATTTGGAGGCAAAAACACTAATGAACTTTATGTTTCAACTGCAACAAAAGGGATGAACAAAGCTGATTTGCGAAAATTTAGATATTCTGGTTTCTTTTTTAGTGTAAAAACAAATGTAAAAGGAATTTTACAAAAAAAATTTATTATAAGTAATGAAGAAAAGAGATCTTTACTATGAAAGAATACCTACCAAACTTTTAAGAGAGGATTTTAGGCTATTAGGAACTTACCTTGGTAGAGTTATTAAAGATCAAGAAGGCTTAGCTTTTTTTAAAATTGTAGAAAAATTTAGATTGTTATCAAAAAATACCTTAATTGATAAAAATAAATTTAAAATCTTATCAAAAATATCAAAAGAAGTTAAAAAACTATCATCTGAAAATATATTTAAATTAACAAGAGCATTCTCACAAATTTTAAATTTATTAAATTTAGCTGAGTCTATTGATGCCTCTAGAAGGTTAAATGAGTATCAAAATCCATATTTTAAAAGTAAAAATCAAAATCTTTTTATTGAGGATGTAATTGAAGGTCTTTTTAAAAATAAAGCAATATCTAAAAAAAAAATTTATGAACAAGCTACAAAACTTGATATTGGAATTGTGCTCACTGCACACCCCACAGAGGTGAAGAGACGAACATTAATCCAAAAGTACGCAAATTTAATAAATATTATGGAGCAAAGACATCTATATAAAAAATATCCATCTAAAATTATAGAGCTAGACAGACAGTTATATTCCGAGATTGCGATAATATGGAAAACTGATGAACTTAAACGAACTAAACCATCTCCACTCGATGAAGCTAGATGGGGTTTAGCAGTAATAGAGGATAGTTTATGGGATACCATTCCAAGAGTTTATAAAAGACTAAATGATATTTTTAGAAAAAATTTAAAAAAGGATCTTCCAAGAGATTTTAATCCGATCCAATTTGGATCATGGATGGGTGGTGATAGGGACGGAAATCCAAATGTCACAGCCGAAGTTACCAAAAGAGTTATTTTATTTTCTAGATGGCAGGCTGCAAAATTGTATGAAAAGGAGCTTACAAAGTTGATACAAGATTTATCAATGGAAGAATGTTCACCAAAAATAAAAAAAATTACAGGAAATAGTTTTGAACCCTATAGAGTTTTTTTAAGGCCAATCAGAGACAAAGCAAGACTTACCCATCAATTAATTGAAGATCATTTAAATAACAATTCTTTTCTAGATGAAAAAAAATTAATTCAAAACAAAAATGAAATAACTTTTCCATTAAGAGAGGTAAGAAATTCACTAAAATTAAATAAAGAGGATCATATTGCAAATGCAGACTTGCTAGACTTAATGAGAAGAGTAAGATGTTTTGGAATTAATCTCGCTAGATTAGACATTAGGCAAGAGTCTGGAAGACATAGTAAATTATTAAATGAAATTTTTAAAAGAAAAAATAATATAAAATATACTTCTTTAATTGAGCAAGAAAAAATAAATTTACTAAATAAACTTATTAAAAAGAAAAAAAACTTTGTTCATAACATTAAATTAAAAGATGGAGAAAATAAAGAAGTTTGGAATACTTTTAAATTGATATCAAAATCTCCTAATGAATGTTTAGGTGCTTATGTTATATCAATGACTTCAACAGCCTCTGATATTTTGTCAGTTTATTTTTTACAAACACAAGCAAAAGTAAAGAATTTGTTAAGAGTGGTGCCACTTTTTGAGACTTTAGAGGATTTAAAAAATGCAAAAGATGTAATGAACAATTTATTTAAACTTTCTTGGTATAGAAAAATGATAAATTCTAAGCAAGAAATTATGATTGGATATTCAGACTCAAGTAAAGATGCTGGAAAGTTATCAGCGAGCTGGCATCAATATAAACTTCAAGAGGAATTAAGAAGTCTAGCAAAGAAATATAAAATTGATTTAGTCTTCTTTCATGGCAGGGGAGGATCTCCAGGTAGAGGTGGTGGGCCAATTCAAGCAACCTTAAAATCTCAACCATCTGGTACAGTAAATGGAAAAATCAGAATTACTGATCAGGGTGAGGTAATTCAACAAAAATATGGATATAAACCTTTAGCTGAATATAACCTTTGTAGTTATATTGGAGCAGTTATGGATGCATCTTTAAATCCACCTCCAAGATCAAAGCCAAATTGGAGAGAATTAATTCACAATATGTCAGAAATTTCAACATCTGCTTATAGAAAATATTTAAATCAAAATGAGGACTTTATTAGATATTTTAAAACTGTAACTCCACATAAATCACTTGGGAAGTTGGCGATAGGGTCTAGACCATCAAAACGTAAGAATGTTGATAACATCCAAGGCTTAAGAGCGATACCATGGGTATTTGCTTGGACACAGATAAGACTTATGTTGCCAGCGTGGCTTGGAACAACAGAGGCTTTAAGATATGGATCAATAAAAAAATTTAAAAAAACAATAACTGACATGGAAAAGAATTGGCCATATTTTATTTCAACTATGGATATTTTAGATATGGTAATTTCAAAAGTAGACCCAAAAATATCAATAATTTATGAAAACAATTTAGCTGACAACTCATTGAAAAGAATTGGTAAAAAATTAAGATTTCAATTTGCTTCATTGGTCAAATTGCATAATAAAATTACTCCAAGAGAAGTGGTAAAAGAGAGAAAAGAATTTAGAAAAGCTTTGTTTATAAGAAGTAATTATACAGAGATTTTAAATATTTTACAGGCAAACATAATGAATAAATTGAAAGACAAAAAATATAAAAATTTAGATAAAAAATTTCTTGAAGATGCTCTTATGACTTCTATCGCAGGTATATCTGCAGCAATGAAAAATACTGGATAAATGTTTGAATATTTAATTGCTTTCGGGGCAGGACTTATAAGTTTTTTGTCTCCATGTGTTTTACCTTTGATACCTGGATATATTTCATATATCTCTGGTCAATCTTTACAAGAAATATTAAACAAAAAAAAAATAAACTTTTTCCCGTTAATTTTGTTTTGTTTAGGGTTCTCAACCGTATTTGTTCTTTTGGGAGCATCTGCATCATTTTTAGGTCAGACACTCTTACAAAATTCAGAAGTGTTAAGAATTTTAGCTGGGATAGTTATAATAATTTTTTCTCTTCAATTAATCGGGATAATCAATATTCCCTACTTAAATTTTGAAAAAAGATTTGATGCGAAAGAATCAAGAAATATTCTTTTTCCATATGTAATTGGCGTTGCTTTTGGTTTTGGTTGGACTCCATGTATTGGTCCAATTTTAGGTTCTATTTTAGCTTTAGCATCTATTGAAGAAACTTTAACAAGAGCAGTCATATTATTAATTTTCTACTCTTTGGGACTTGCTATTCCTTTTGTTTTATCAGGATATTTAATCCAAAGATTTTTATTATTTTCTAAGAACTTTAGGAAAAATATTAATTTAATATCAAAAATTGGTGGAATTATTCTTTTAGTAACAGGTATTTTAATCTTAACCAATCAATTACAAGCAATTGGATTTTATATAATTGAAATCTTTCCTTTTATGCAAAAATTCGGATAAAAGGTATTAATGAAGATTTATCAAATAGATTCAAGTGCTAGAAAAAAAGGATCAACTTCACGTGCACTTGCTAAAAAACTTTTAGAGAAAATTAAAAAACCTGGAGATGAGGTGATTTATCGTGATCTAGATGATGAAATGTTTTTTGTTAGCGGACTTACAGAGTCGGGTATGAAAATTGATGAAAAAGATCAGACAGAGCACCACAAAAAAATGTTCGAACTTTCTGATAAATTAGTAAAAGAGTTAAAAGAAAGTGATGTGATTATAATTTCAGCTCCTATTTACAATTATGGTCCCCCAGCAACACTTAAAGCGTGGTCAGATTTAGCAGCAAGAATTGGAGAAACTTTTAGATTTAAACCTAATGGGAGACGGGAAGGGTTATTAAAAAATAAACATGCCTATTTAGTAATAACCTCTGGAGGAACCAAATTGAACAGCTCTGAGGATTTCTTAACTCCTTGGTTAAAATTTATCCTTAATTTTTTTGGAATTGAAAAAGTAGATATTGTAAGTGCAGATCAAATGGCATTAGATTATGAAAAATCAATAAGTGATGCAGAGGCACAAATAGAAAAATTATTTAAAGATTAAACTTTCTTTTTAAATGTCTTAGCTTCCCTTCGGTGCTGTCAAAATCAATATAACAACCTTGTAAAAATCTTTCACCTTCTTTAGTTTCATAAGATGTTCTACCATGTAGTAATCGATGATTATCCATCATTATTAAGTCTTTTGGTTGAAGTTTAAATTCAATTCTATATTTCTCAGAATTATACATTTCAGATAGTTTCTTTCTTGCTTGATAATAAAGATCTAATTTTTCTTTATCTAAAATTGGAACATAGTCTAGCCTAGGACTAAATCTAACTTGTTTAAAACTTTTATCATCGTTAAGTTCAATTAAAGGAGAGATGTTTTCAAGAATTACCTCTTTATCTACAAATTTAAATCTAACTTTTACTTCTGTTAAAATTTCATAAAATTCTGGAAATTCACTTTTTAATTTTTCTGTGACAGTATAACCGTCAACTAAAGATGACAGTCCACCTGATACTTTACTTTCAATACAATGTAATAACTGAATACACGGCACAGGATTTCTATAAGGATTATCAGTATGAGGAGCCAAGGCTAAAGATGTATAAGCAAGATCATTAGGGTCTGGTTTAGATTTAACATTAAAATATTCTCCAAAATTTGTTCTTCGTACACTTCCAATAGAATTTGCAAATTCTACAATATAGTTTTTTGATGTTGGAATATTTTTTATAATAACAAATCCATATTTATAAAAAGAAACGAGTAAATCATGCATTTCTTTACTTTCATAAAAATCTTTTTGATACTGAAAATTTTTAATATTTTTAAGTCCCGAGTCCCATTTGGTTTTTTCTATTGATTTAATAACAATATCCTCTTTAGAAAATTCTAAAGCAATTTTATCAATTTCTAGTTTTGAAGTAACACCATCATTAAAATCAATTTCCAAATATTTTTCATTAATATTTGCTTTATTTATTGAAATATCACTACTTAAGGAAGTAGGATCGAAAAGTCTCTGTTGAGTTCCTTTATCTAGGTATTCTTCACCATTTACTCTTTCACGTAACCAGAATGGGTGGATTTCTTTTTTTTCAGATCCATTATTGTAAAAAACCTTGTTTTGATTTAGCTCAATTTTCATAATTACCACCTGAGGATTATTTAAAATTTAACTTTAATCAACATAAATTAAATAGTAAGAGTTCTGTGTGATTAATTTTGATAGAAAAAAATACCCTATATACGCTAGTTTTTTAAATCAATTAGCAAAGGATTTAACCAAGTTCTATAATTCAAAATTGAACAGAACCTTTAAAGTATCTAACAAGCTTAAAGGTAAAGGTTATGATCCAGTAACTACTTCAGACAGAGCCTTTGAAAAATTTATACGTTCAAAAATTAAAAAAAAATTTCCTTCACACCAAGTTGTTGGTGAAGAATATGGTTCAACAAATTCTAAAAGTGATTATACTTGGGTAATTGACCCTATAGATGGAACAAGATCCTACGTCATAGGAAACCCAACTTGGAGCAACTTAATTTCATTAAATTTTAAAGGAACACCAATTCTGGGATTAGCAAACTTTCCAGTTCTTAAAAAATATTATTTAAATTATTCCGATAAACTTGCTTATGTTGTTTCTCAAGGAAGAAAGAAAAAATTATCAGTGAATAAAAAAGCTACATTTAAAAATGTAAAGGTTTCTGCAGCATTTCATGGGTGGTTGTCATTAAACAAGCAAAAAAAAATTCCAAAAATTTTAAAATTAATGCAATTTCCGTGTAGTGATGCTTTAAGCTATTCTCACTTAGCGGAAGGAAGAGTTGACATTGTAATACAGTGCTCAAATAAAATTTGGGATATTCACCCACTTATACCAATTATTAAGGCAGCTGGTGGTATTATTAGTACTTGGGATAATAGAGATGCTGCTAATGCTGGAAATATCTTAGTTTCTTCAAATAAAAAAATTCATAATAATTTTCTAAAATTATTAAAACCAGTCTCTAAATGATACCAGAAAGAGCACAATTTATTTTAGATTTTTGGTTTAAAGAAACTCCTTTTGAAATGCGTTTCAAAAAAGATGAAATCTTTGATAAAAAAATTAAAGATAATTTTCTAAAAGATTATGAGCTTGCGTGTAATAATGAGTATGATGATTGGCAAGATAACCCAATGAGCTGCTTAGCTCTTGTAATTTTGTTTGATCAGTTTTCTCGTAATTTATTTAGAAACGATAAAAAAGCTTTTGCTCAAGATCAAAAAACAAGATTAATTGTAAATGATGCAGTTTACTCTGGTTATTTAGAAGCTATGAATGTTGATCAAAGATTTTTTATGCTATTACCTTTAATTCATAGTGAGGAAATTAGTGATCATGAAATGGCTTATTATTTATTGAATAAATATTTAAGAGAGCACGAAGAATATAACAAAATTAAAAAGTTTTGGCAGGATCATACAAAGGCTATTAGACTATTTCATAGATATCCACATAGAAATGAAATATTGGGTCGAGAGTCTACTGAAGAAGAAAAAGAATTCTTAAAAAGTCCAAATTCATCTTGGTAAAATGAATTTAGAGTTTATTTTTAAAATTATTGATAAAGATGATTGGCAAAAAGCCAAACAAACAGGAACTTATGGAGGATCAAAAAAAGATATTGAAGACGGTTACATACATTTCTCAGAGGAAGATCAAGTAGAAGAAACCCTAAGAAGACATTATCCAAAAAAAGATAATTTACTTTTATTAAAAGTGAATGCATTTAAACTTGAGCACTTACTATGGGAACAAGCTTCAAATGGAGATATGTATCCTCATTTATATTCGCCTTTAGACATTGCAAATGTTGAGGAAGAGTTTGAGTTGCCATTAAATGATGATGGAAATCATATGCTTCCAGAGATTTTAAAAAAATATCAGTTTAGCCGTCCAAGATAATTAACCATAATTACACCAACAATAATTAATACTATTCCTACAATTCCATAAATATTTGGGACCTGATTAAGTTTTAACACTGCAAACAGAACAACTCCTGTTACTGTTAGACCGCTATATGTTGCATAAGCAAAACCAACTGGAAGAGCATGCATTGCTTTTGCAATTGAAAACATTGTAATACACATAAATAGAATGCATAAAACAGAAGGAGTTAATTTTGTAAATCCTTCAGAAATTTTGGCCAAGCTATTAGATGCAATTCCAAAAGAAATACCTAAAGCTAAAAATAAATAACCCAAAAAAGGTTTCATATTATTGATTTCCCAACAAATTTACCATTAATACGCCAACTATAATAAATGCTAGTCCTATCATAGAATATAAATTGGGAACTTGATTATATTTAATTACACCAACAATGACTGTTGCTATAATTGTAAGTCCCGCAAAAGAGGCATAAGTAATTCCCATAGGAATATTTTTCATTACTAATGAGAGTGCATACATACACAGTACAATTGTAATTGCTGTAATTATACTTGGAACAAGAAGTGTAAAACCCTCAGCACTTTTTGCAAAACTGTTTGAAGTAACACCCAAAAATACTGCAATACCTAAAAATAAATATGAACTAGCTAGACTCATACAATGACTTTAAATGAATTTTAAGAGAATATATAGAATTATTTAAGAGACCATTTAATAGCATCTTCCATTCTATCATCTCCCCAGAAGATTTCATTTTTCACTATAAAAGATGGACTACCAAAAATTTTATTTTTACGAGCTGAATTTGTGTTTTCGTTATATTTTGCCTCTATATTTTCTGATTTTGCCTCTGATATTATTTCATCCTTATTTAAATTTAATTCATTACAAACCTCAGAAATACTAGGTTCAATTGCAGGTTCTTTGCCTTCTTGGAACCATTTTTTATAAGTCAGCATTACAAATTTTTCTCCCCAGCCTTTTTCAAAACCAAAGATTGCTATTTGATTTGCTAAATCGAATTCTGATAAAGGGTAGGGAACTGGTGTCTTAGCAAAAAAACCATATCCTTCTGCTCGTCTTTCAATATCTCTCCACATGTAATTGACTTTATTAATTTTATCTTTTGGAAATGGTATATTATTCATTTCCTTCATTATTGCTCTAACTGAAAAGGGTTTCCAATTAAATTTTACTTGATGTGCTTTTTCAACATCAAGTATTCTAGTCACAGAAAGATAGGTGTAAGTGCTACCTATCGAAAAATAAAAATCAATACCACTCACTTACTTTGGCATAGGTGTAGCACCAGTTTCTAAACTAATAATTTTTCCATTATCATATTTATAAACTGCCATTACAGCCTCTACATTTCCATCATCAAAAGTAACAAATGAATGATGAACACCAACTTCGTCATTTTCATAAACAACTCTTACTTTATCTTGATTTATGTCGCCGCTCATTGCCCATTTGATAACATCACCTTTGCTTAAAACATTTCCTGACTTATGCATTGTGAATTTGAAATCATCATGCAAAAGATCATTCATCACTGCTTCATCTTTATTTTTTATTGCAGCACTATATTTTTCTAATATAGACATATTATTCCTTTCTATTTATTCACCTGGTTTTTTATAACTTTTTGAAACATCAGCTGCCTTTTTAAATGCACTGTTGTAATCAAATACTTCATGAACCATCAGATCTGACATCATTCCACTATTTAAAACAGTTACTTTCATAGCAAGAACACTTTCGTAATCTCCTTCAACGCAGAAAAGAACATCAAAACGTCCTCTTAACCACTCGTAACTTATAGCTTTTACGCCCAAGCTATCACACATGGATTTCATTACTGCACCTCTATCTGCAGTAGGGTCAGCATGCATTTTTTTTAATAACTCAGGACTTGCCTTTCCAATTACATAAAATTTAGACATTATTCACCCCACATTCCATGAAATTCATATACTACTGCTGGTTTATCTCCAACAACCCATCCATCATGACCTGGTTGTATTGAATATGCATCACCAGCTTTATAAGTTAGTTCAGTTCCATCATTATGTTTTGCACAAACAGCACCCGAGATAATTATACCAAGATGTGTAGCTTGACAGCTTTCGCCACCAACTGTTGGCTTTATATCTTTTGACCATTGCCAACCTGGTTGCAAAGTAAGTTTCATCAATCTTTGATTTCCAACTTTGACCGCTTCGATTTTAGCATTATTAAAATTATCATTTACCTCATCTGCTTTATCAAAACTTTTTACTTCTATCCCAGCCATTTTTCCTCCTTGTTACCAATTATTTAGTTATATAGTCTAGCAGAGATTAGTCAGTATGTGTAGACTCAGTCTTCTATTATACTTTAGCTAATTCGTAAATTTCATAACCATTCATCACTTCATCAAATACAGGTTTTGAAACTGGATTTGATCCATCCAAAAATGAATGAAGTGCTGCCATGTCATGAACTGCAATTTTAAACATTATTGTTGATTTATCAGGTGAGACACTAGCTATGGTTTTTGAAACATCTGCAACTTTTTTTCTTTCAGCCATACCCTCATCTGATTGCATAAAGCCCATAAACTTTTCAAAGGCTCCTTCTTTTAGTTTTCCTACTACCAATATATCTTTCATTTTAACCTCCTATTTTATTATCCTGAAAAATTTTCCATAAAGTCTCCATCCATGGGAGTGATTTTTGCAGAATCTAAATCAACTCCAGCTGCAGCTCTTGCTGCGTGAAGCTCTTTATCATTTTTAAATGCCTCAAACCCCTCCATAGTTGCATATTTTACAATTACTGTAAATTTTGAAGCATCTTCTTTTGATACACCAGCAAAAATAATGGTTGCACCAAATCCTTTAATTTTTTCAGCATTAGCTTTAACCATATCCCTCCATGCTGAAAACGATTTTATATTTTCCTCTATTTTTATAATCATATTTTATCCTCCATAAATTGTTTTCGAAGTCTCTTCTACTTTTTCTTTACCATTTGGTATTAATTTGAAAATAAACGCATAGCAATTATCCATTAAAGTTTTTTGATAAGGTTTACCAAACATTTCATCAACAGTAGAATTTATACTTGAATTTATTTTATCCTCTAAAACACCCTCATTTGTAAGAAATTCTCTAGTAACCTTTGCTGCAGCCAAACTATTTTCTTTGTAAGCCAAATCTCCATTTGGAAGCTCACCTTGTTTAATAAATTGAGTAGATGTAAAAATTCCTGCACATTTTAAGGAATCGGATATTTCTTTATCACTCATATCTGCATGTGAAGCTGCTGTTAGCAAAATCAATAAAAACGTAAAAATTATTTTTTTCATTTTTTCTCTTTCTATTTTACCGGTGTCATAATTTTTTGACCTTCAACTCCTATTGCAACAACAATTGCTTTAACCGGTACATTTCCAATATTTTTTGATTCATGAACTACACCTACATCTTCTACAAATGCATCTCCAGCTTTATAGTTATAGCTTTTACCACCTTGGGTAAGTTCAATCTCTCCTTGTTGGATCATTATTAACACTGGAAAGGAGTGAGTATGAGCAACAACTGGACTTCCAACAGGTACAGTAAATTCAAAAGCTGTTATCATCGCTTTACCTGAGGGGTAAACTATTTCCTTACCCATACCAGTCTCACTGGTAGATATAATTCTCTTCACATGTCCATCTGCTAAAGAATAATTTGAAATCGTTAAAAACATCATAACAAACAAAATTTTTCTCATTATTACTCCTGTTAATTAATTCACTTATCTAACAGTCTTTCATAATTATTTAGAAGTCTCTCGTGTTTATAGCGCGCGACAGTTATGCAATTTCAGAAGGTAAAAAATCTTGATTATGCTGTTTTATTTAACTTAAATATTTGATAATAAATAATTATGATCGAAAAATTTAATGGAATTGTTTATCTTATAATCTTTATTGTTCATTTCCTTGTTTATGCTGTTTATGCTTTTAGAGCTATAGTTGGAACAAAAAGTTTTATGGATCAATATAACATCGATCACTCGGCAGCTGTGATTACAAGATTTTTTGGAGCACCTTTTGTTGGGTCTTTCTTAATGGCTCTTTATATCATGTTTGTAAGAGATGGTGGAGTAAATGGAACTTGGGCATTCTTTAATTTAGTATTTGTTCAAAATTTAATGTACTTAATATTTGGTATTTATACCATTTATATAAATAAACTTGGACACACTGAAAAAACTAACAGTGAAGGTGTGATAGCTGCTGGAGTACTTACAATTTTAAGTGCTATTCTTACTTACGGATTAGCTGATAAAATTTATATTTAAAACCAATTAGGTATCGGCAAACCTTTTTCTTCTAAAAATTTTTTATTAAACATTTTAGTTGCGTATTTGTCACTTCTATCACAAAGAATAGTTACAATAGTTTTTCCTGGCCCTAATTCTTTTCCCATTCTAATAGCTCCCGCAATATTGATACCACAACTAGTTCCTAGGCTAAGACCCTCATTTTGAATTAAGTCATAAAGTATAGGCAATGCCTCATGATCATCTATTGAATAGGCGTCATCTATTTTGGCCTCACCAAAGTTAGCTGTTACTCTACTTGAGCCAATTCCTTCAGTAATTGAACCACCCTCCGATTTAAGTTCACCATTTTTAATATAATTATAAAGAGCAGAACCTTTTGGATCTGATAAATAGATTTTTATATCTTTGTTCTTTTCTTTAAGAGCATTGCTAACACCTGAAATTGTGCCTCCAGTACCTGAAGAACAAACAAAACCATCAACTTTACCATCGGTTTGTACCCAGATTTCTTGACCTGTGCCTTCATAATGTCCTTTAGCATTTGCAGTATTATCAAACTGGTTAGCCCAAATAACCCCGTTATTATTTGTAGGTCTTAGTTCATCTGCAAGTCTCGCTGCTACTTTTACAAAGTTGTTATCATCTTTATAAGGCTTAGGTGGAACTAATCTTAATTCAGCTCCAAGGTTTCTAAGTAAATCTTTTTTTTCTTGTGTTTGATTGTCATTCATTACAATTATTGTTTTGTAACCAAGAGAATTTCCTAAAAGACCCAAACCTATTCCTGTATTACCAGCTGTTCCCTCAACAACAGTCCCGCCTTTAGAAATTAATTTTTTTTCTTGAGCATCTTTAATTAATGCAAGTGCAGCTCTATCTTTTACAGATCCTCCAGGATTTAAAAATTCTGCTTTTCCATAAATGTTACACCCAGTAATTTCAGAGGCTGCTCTGAGTTTTATTAATGGAGTATTTCCTATTCCAGAAATAAAATCGTTTTGGGTATTATTCATTATCTGATTTTCTATCACTATCAGACGTAATTCCATAAGGTTTAAATTCACTATCTGCTACTCCAACACTTCTTGCAGGAATTCCAACCATAACAGCATTTTCTGAAACATCTTTTGTAATGACTGCATTTGCTCCAATTCTAGCACCTTTGCCAACTACCACAGGACCTAATACTTGTGCTCCTGAGCCAATAACCACATCTTCTTTTATAGTAGGATGTCTTTTCATATTTCGTTGGTCATTTGAATTAATACTTGGAGCAATTCCACCTAACGTAACCATGTGATAAATAGTTACATTATCTCCAATGTCTGAAGTTTCACCAATCACAACACCCATTCCATGATCTATAAATAAATTTTTTCCAATTTTTGCATTAGGATGAATTTCTATTCCAGTTAAGAATCTAGAAAATTGAGAAATGATTCTTGCTATCAAATGAAATTTTGCAGTACTAAAAAAATTTGCAATTCGATGAAAAAAAACTGCTTTAACACCAGGGTAAGTTAATATTAAACTTAACTTAGACCTTGCAGCAGGATCTCTATCAATTATGGATTGTAAAAAATCGCTCATATTTCTTTAGTTTAGTTGCTGTTGATTAAAAAATAATATGCCTTATATAGTACTTAATTGCTTAATTTAAAGAGGTTTAAATGTATAAAAACACCAATTGTTTTCATCTAGCCATCCCTTGTGGAGACTTAGAGATTGCAAAAAAGTTTTACAGTGAAACTTTGGGATGTAGATTAGACAACTCAGCACAAGAGTGGGCAGATGTAGATTTTTGGGGCAATGAACTAACCTTACATAAAAGTGAACATAAATTAGATAATGAGAGACACGATGTAGACATGGGAAATGTTTCAGTTCCTCATTTTGGTGTTCATTTATCAAGAAAAGACTTTGATGCTCTAAAACAAAGATTAAAGGATAGTGGAACCAAGTATTACGACGAACCTTATTTGAGATTTAAAGGAACAAAATACGAGCAAGAAACTTTCTTTGTTAAAGACCCAAACGAAAATATACTAGAAATCAAAACTTTAACAGCAAATCCAGAGTAGTCCAAAACCTTAATGGAATACCTTGTATTAGGCTTCTTCACAGGGATGAGCTTAATTTTAGCTATAGGTGCCCAGAATATATTTGTAATAGAACAAGGTTTAAAAAAACAACACGTTTTTATTGTTTGTTTAATATGCTCTTTATCAGATCTAATATTAATTTTTTTAGGTATTTTCCTTTTTCATTATTTTAATCAATATTTTAATTCTTTAATTGAACTAATTTTAAATTTATTTTTAATTTTATTTTTAATTCACTTTATTTATAAAAAAATAAAATCTCATTATTCAGATTTTAATTTTAGCATTGAACTAAATAATATTTCAAAATTAAATATCATATTTAAAACTTTAGGATTTACCTATTTAAATCCACACGTTTATTCTGATACAGTTTTTTTTCTTGGAAATTTTTCAAAAAATTATTTACTAAATCAAAAAATTTTATTTGGAGTAGGTGCGTCTATAGCATCATTTTTATTTTTTTTTATATTAGGGTATTTATCTAATTATTTATCAAAGTATGCTAAAAGTAAAAAAATTTGGAAAGTAATTAATATATTTATTATAGGTTTTATGACTGTCTTAATTTTTTTTATTATTAAGGAAATGTTGTGAGTAATATTTATGTAGAGGACGTAGGTAAAGGGTTTCCATTTGTTTTTGTTCATGGTTATTTAGGCTCATCTAAAATGTGGAACTTTCAAAAAGAATTTTTTTCAAAACATTATCGTGTAATTATTCCAGCTCTTCCAGGGTTTGGTGAAAGTCATAATGTTAAATCTTTAGACTCTATAAATAAAATGGCCAGAGAAATAATAGATTTATTAGATCAAAAAAATATTGATAATTTTAATTTAATTGGACATTCAATGGGAGGAATGATTGTTCAAGAAATTACAAAACTAATTGGTGATAGAGTAAATAAATTAATTTGTTTTGCTACCGGATCAATTGGAGAAATACCCGGTAGATTTGAAACAATAGATGAAACAAGAGAAAAATTAAAAAAAGATGGAACTGAAGTTTCATTTTCTAGAGTTTCAAAAAAATGGTTTGTTAAAGGTGATAAAGATAAAAATTTTTTTTTATGTAAAAATGCAGTTAAAGATGTTTCTTTAGAGGCCGCTGATAATGCTTTATTGGCAATGAAAAATTGGAGAGGTAAAGAAGATTTAAAAAATATAAAGAATGAAACTTTGATTATCTGGGGTGATAAAGATACTTCCTACAATTTTGATCAGGTTGATACATTAAAAAAAAATATTAAGAATAGTCGTTTAGAAATTTTTAAAAATTGTGCTCATAATGTTCATTTAGAACAGCCTGATGAATTTAATAATTTAGTACAAAAATTTATCTCAGTATAATATTTTTATTAAGTCTATAAACTTTTTTTAAAGCCCCACTAAATTTTCTTGAAGAATGAAATTTCCCAGGAAAAATTATACATTTTATTTTAGCTCGCTTAGCTGAATTTAGACTTTCTTGTGTGTCTTCAATAGCCAAACAATCTTTAGCTTTAATCTTAAGTTTTTTTAGTGCTAGCAAATATATTGCAGGATTTGGTTTTAATTTTTTAACTAATTTTGAATTACCTACAAAACTAAAATCTTTTTTATTAATTGAATTCCTCAATGAATATAAGATTGCATTTATATTGTTTGTAGATGTTGATGAGACAAAAGCTAATTTTATTTTTTCTTTTTTACAAAATAAAATTAAATTTTTAACACCTGGTCTTAATTTAAGCTGGTTTTTTTTAAGGTAATTATTGAATATTTTAGTTTTTAAATTTCTTAAATATGTAGAGTTTACAATTTCTTTATTCTTCTTTGCGTATCTAGATATTCTATCTTTTCCCCCAGATTTATTTAGTAAACTTAAATATTCTTGCTTAGTCCAATTCCAATCAAGCCCATATTGCTCGAATGCTTTGTTAAATGACTTTCTTTGAATCTCTGAAGTTTCGACAATTGATCCAATAGAACCAAAAAGTAAAGCTTTGTAATATTTCAACCTTTTACAGCTCCAGCAGTTAAACCACTAATAACCTGTCTTTGAAAAAACATCACCAACATAAATAGAGGAGCTGTTGCTGAAACTACTGCAGAAACTGCCCACATTAAATTTCCTTCATGTTGATTTGTTCCTAAATAACTTTGAATTTTTGGAACCATTGTATGATTTTCTTGGTTTAAAAGTAATGCGGTTACCGTAAAATCATTGTAAGCAAGCATTAAACTAAATAATCCTGCAGTAATTACTCCTGGCCACATCACTGGCATTATAATATGTCTAAAAGCTTGAAAGTATGAACATCCATCTATTAAGGCACTTTCATCAAGTTCTTTAGGGACTGTTTTAAAAAATGAATATAGTAACCATAAAGTAAATGGTTGATTAATTGCTACTAATACAACTATAGTTGTGGGGAGAATTCCCCATATTTGTAATTGAAAAAATGGAAATAAATATCCTGATACTAGAGTGATGTGAGGCATTGCTCTAAAAATTAATGCTGCAATTAATATCCAAAACGCATATCTTTCAGTTGATCTTGAAAGTGCGTAAGCACCAAGTGTTCCTAAAAATAATGAGATGCTTACAACAAATACAGTTACAATTATTGTATTTTTGGATGCTTTCCAAAACTCTCCTTCAGTCCAAGCTTGGGTATATGCATCTGTTGTAAATTTTCCACCGGTTTCAATTAAAGTATTGAATGCAGAAATAGCATACCACCAATCTGATCTTGAAAAAAAATCAGCTCTAACTTTAAATGATCCCCAAAAAGTCCAAATGAAAGGAAAGCAAGCAATTAAAAGCCAAACAATAATAAAAATTGTATTAAAAGTTTTTAAACTTGTTGATTTTTTATCTAAACCATAATCCATAATTATCTCGCTGTCTTAAATTCTTTCCACGTTCTTATTAAAACTGGCGCTAATAAAATTGCTATACCAACAATCGTCATCATAGAGGTTGCTGCAGCAGATCCAAATAATATTACTTCCTCATTTACTAAATTATCATAAATCAACCATGATAATGATTGTGCACTTCCCTCAGCGCTAAAGCCAATAATTGGTTCAAAAACTCTAAAGTTATCCATTAACGAAATCAAAGCTACAAAAGTAACTACAGGATAAATATGCGGCAACACTATATGTTTAATTCTTTGAAACCTAGACGCTCCATCAATAATTGCAGCTTCAACTGGTTCTTGAGGAACTGTTTGAAGTGCTGCATAAAATACAACAAATGCAAAAGGGGAGTGATGCCAAATTCCATATATAATAATAGTTATCCAGGTTAATGTTTTAGACGATTTAAGTGATAGATATGGATCATTCATTAAATTTTGTATATTTGCTCCAATAATTCCTTGAGAATCTATCATCCAGAATAACACAAGAGACCCTACTAGAGGCGTTACTATCATCGGCAATATTGTACCAAAAATTAATGGCCCCCTGATTTTTCTTGCAACAGCATTTAAACTTAAAGCGATAATAAATCCTAACAAAAGAACATTTGGTGTAACAAATAAACAATAGGTTAGGGTAAATATTAATGCCTTGTAAAATGGTAGATTAGTTACTTGATCTACGAAAGCACCAAAGCTCTCAGTTTCATTCCAAAATTTTTTAATTTCATCAATAGCAAGATGATTTCTATCTACATAGGTTCCAAATCCATTAAATTTACCTAGCGGCTTTGCTTCTCTTAATTTTGTAGTTTCTTCGTTATCTACAACTATTGAAACAGTACAACCAAAAGGGTCACACTTTTTAACTTCCTTTACAACTTGATCATGTTGAGCATAAAAAGATTGAATCCCTGTTGATATAATTGGTAGCCCAATAAACAGGATCATTGCTAAACCTGTTGGTAAAAAAAACCAAAAAAAAGTTTTATTAGGCATTAAATTTTGAGTAAGTGGGGAATTCATCCCCACTTAAAAGTTTTAGATTTTATAGAAAGCCTTGTTCTTTAGCTTTACTAATGTAAGCAGCTTCAACATCTTTCAATGCTTGTTCCGCAGATTCTTTTCCTTGTAAAAATTCAACAATTTCACTTCCTAATGCACCATGCATTAAACCCATTTGTGGTAACATTGGATAAGGTTTTGCTCCCATTTTTACAGCTTCAATTACACCAATAGATTTTGGTCCTGGTACAAATCCTTCTACTAACCAAACAGCTTGGTCAGCAGCGTCAGCAACCATTTTCTTATTTGATGCTGCATGCGCTAAAGCTCTAAATGTTGCCTCTGCATCTGCATCAGATCTATTTTTAGCAAGTGTAAAACCATCCCACCATAATGTAGCTGCTGGAATATTTCCACCACCCACTGTAGCTGGTCCAGTTAATTTTGTTGCTTTAGTGATATTAGGATCTCCTTCATCATCTAAAAGAGTACCTGATCTTGAAGCCCATAATGTCATTAATGCAACATTACCTGATTCCCATTCAACTTTAATAGCTTCACTATCGTGAGTTAAGTAATCAGGATTACTTAGTTCAGACAATTTTTTAAGCATATTTAAAGTAGCAACACCTTTTGCGTTATTAATGTTAGGTTGTGCGCCACCTGCTTTAAAGAATTCACCACCATGACCAATAAACATGTTCACGAACTCTTCTGCTAAATTCCAACCTGCTTTATATGCAGCAGCATAAGGATATTGCATTTTACCTGAAGCTCTAATTTTTTCAGATGCAGCAACTACTTCCTCGTATGTTTTTGGAACAGATATACCTAGATCTTTTAAAACATCTTCTCTGTAGTATAAGTGTTGCGTATTAGCCATAAAAGCTACAGCCATTACTTTTCCATCAATTGTAATTAATTGCGAGTCCTGAATTCCTTTTCCATATTTTTTAACAAGATCGTCTAATGGTCTTATTAAATCTTGGTTCATCAAAGGAACAATTGAACTGTTAGCAGCGATCCTAGCTGAAAACTCAGAAGGATTTGCAGTTAATGCTGGCACTGCGATTTTATTATGCTCAGATGAGTGAGTCACTTTAAAATCAGCACTTCCTTTACATTGTTTAGAAGTTTCAACGAAAGTTCTTAATGCAGGAAAATCATTAGCCAAAATATTTATTGAACCACTTTTAATGTTACAATCTGCAAAAGCAGAAGTTCCAAATAGTAGAAACAATAAAGTAACTAGTATTTTTCTCATATTTTTCTCTCTATATTTGTTAGTTAAATTATAATTTAAGTACAAAAACTATATCTATTACTCAAAAAGATTAAAAGAGATAATTAAATCACTTTTGACGCAAGCTCTGAGCCCCTCACGAGCGCTTCGAGTTTTTTATAAACTATATTTTCGTCCACATTTCCAAAACCAGCGAAGGTACTAAATCCACAATCAGTACCAGCTAATAGTTGCTCTATATCAATCACTTTTGAGTATGTTAAAATTCTGTGTTTTACAACTTCTGGATGCTCAACAAAATTAGTTGTAGAGTCTATTACTCCCGGTGCAATAATTTTATCTTTTGGAATTTTTAAATTTTCAAAAATTTGCCATTCATGAGAGTGTCTTGGATTAGATGACTCGATTAGATAGGTTTGCACATTTGCTTTTAATGCTATTGGCATAATTTTTTCTAGAGCAATGTCATGTAAATGTGGTCCTTCATAATTACCCCAACAGATATGTAGTCTTATGTTTGAACTATCAATATTACTAATTGCGTTATTAAGACATTCAATTTGTTTCTCAGCTCTTAATAAAAATTCTTTTTCAGAAAGATCTTTAAAAGTCATATGTCTAGCTAATGCTAAATCAGGACAATCCAACTGTAATTTTATTCCATTAGAAGTAATTTCCTCATATTCTTCTTTCATTACATTTGACAAATTTTCTAAATACTCATCATCATCTTTATAAAATTTATTTGGTAAAAATGCAGATATAACACCTGGTGAAGCAGCATTCATAAATCCATTTTTGTGATTATTTTTATTTAATGCTTCTTTAAAATTTTTTATATCTTTTGAAAGAGAGGTCTTATCTTTTATTTTTAGTTCATTTGTACAACAAGGCCTTGTATATGTAGGTGTTCCACCTGTTCTAGCTATTCTTTCTTTAAAAGATGGAAAATCGTCTAAATCTTTTGGTGCTTTTCTCTCACTTTCACCAGAAAAACCCTCAATTCTATCCTTAACATAAGTTGCATAACTTATTTTGGACATTTCACCATCGCTGATAAAATCTATACCTACATCGATTTGTTTTTTTACAACTTCCTTTACATCTCTATTAACTATTTCATCAAATGCATCTAAATTAATTTTTTGTTTTTGATCTTTCTTAAATAAAAGATCTGATAACTCATTTGATCTTGGTAGACTTCCTACATGTGTTGTTTTAATTTTGACCATAGATTATTTCATCAAAATTTGTTTCCAGATTGCCACTTCATCAAATAAAACCCATTCCCTTATAACATTTCCGTCACTTATTTCTGCATGATTAATACCCATGACAAAAATATTTTTATTTGTTGCTTCACCAAATTCTGAGGTATCATTTGAATGAACTCCTTCTAAAAACCATCTAATTGATGCCTTATAATTTTTATTTGGATCCTCTAAGTATCCAATATGTTCAACAGAAAATTTTATATTATTTAAAGCTTCCTTTAACAATTTCCAAAATTTCACAATATCTTCTCTACCATGCCCAATTCTATTACCTGGCCAGTAAATACTTACTGCTCTTGCATAATCAGAAAAATCATAATCATCTTTAAAAACTTTATTAAGTATATTTGAATATTTAATTCCAACAGAGTTTTTTGGGGGAGGGGTTGGTTTATACTCTGAACTCATATCAGATTTAGAATTAAATAATTTTTGTGCTTTCTCTAATCCGCCTTCAATTTCAATAATTTTTTGAGCAAATTCTTTAGGAGTGAAACCTATCTGTCTAACCATGGCACCTTGATCTCTTACAATCCACTCATCATAAACCTGATTATTTTTACATGCACAATCTGCAATAACTCTATAATAAATATTTTTTCCTGATGGTTTACCGTAATAACCATCTCCAAGATGAGTACCTTTACTTAAAATTCTATGAGAGGAATGATAACCGTCATCATCGTTTCCATTCCAAATAACCTCTTCTCCCAATAATTGTCTGTTTGGGAATTCCTTCAATGTTTTTAATGTTGCATCAATAACTGGTTTATTTCCATAAGTAACTCCAAAAGGAGATCTTACAGGAATATCATTGGTATAAAAATTTGCTATAGAGTTAACATCTTTACCTTCCCAAATTTGTTTTGTAATCTTCAGTATAAAATCAGGAAAACTTTTATATTTTTTGTCAAATCCTTTCATCAGGTTTGAGTTACACAGTTCAATAAATTTTCTTCATCATCATTAATTTCAATACTTACTTGTGAATTAATTGGAATAGAAATTGTATCTCTAGGATTGAGTTTCATTAAAAAATCATCAATTTTTATTTGCCAACTTCCTTTTTGCGAGAACATTATTGTGGGCTTTAAAAATTTTAAATTTTCTAATTTACCTTTTTTTGCTTTTAAAATTGATAAGTTAAAACCTGTATTCTGATTTATGACAGGATTTAAGTTTTTATCCTGAAAAGTATCGCCTAATACTTGAATTAAACTAAAATTATCATTTATTTTATTTTCATAATTAATTCTGTCAGAAAATTTACAAATATATTTTTCAAGTTCATTTAATTTGTAATTATCAAATTTCTTTATTTCTTCAGAAGAAATTGGTTCTAGTAGAGATTTGTCTTTAGGAATATCATTTATAGATAAATCAATTAGAGAATTATCATTTAAAAGAGCCATTCCTGTCTTTTTAGCTTTTTTTAAGACACTTGGAACCCAAGTTATTATTCCAGGATCATCTCCACCTAATACAACAAAAATTAATCCTTCTTTATTTCCTGCATTCTCAAATCCTCTAAACATATTTGTTGGCATAGAAATTATATCTCCTGCACTTAGAAGTATTTCATCTTTACCTTCAGCGCCCCAATAGAATCTCCACTTACCAGAATAAATAATAAAAACCTCAGCGGTTGTATGACTATGAAGACCTGAGCCATTTTTTGGCAATGCTGAGACTGCACCTAAATTAAAGCTATGAGGCATTGCTATTTTAACAAATTGTTTACTGTCTTCTGAAACTCCAGGACCTACAATAGAGTAATTTTTTCTTTCTTTGTGTCCCTCAAGTTTCCCTTCAACAAATGGTAAAGTGCTTGGTACAAGATCTTCAAATTTAGCTAATCGATTATTCATATTTTTTTAAACTATATTTTGTGATACTAAATTTATCTAACAAAAAATTTATGCAAATAGAACAATTTGATACAGGTCTTAAAGGTCAGGAGAACGTAGAAAAAATAGTTATAACTCCTGAAGAAAACTATAATTATAAACAGGTTGTTAGAAAATATTTAGGAACGATTGTAAAAGAGGGTATCTCTAGGCTTGATCAAAACCTTCAAAATATGTTCTCAAAAGATGTAAGTATTAATTGTTTCTATCCATTAAATGAATTTATTGGAATTGATGATTTTAGGGAAAAATTCTGGAAACCATTGTTTAACTCATTTCCTGATCTTGAAAGAAGAGAACAGTTAGTAATTAGTGGGGCTTTTAGGGACAAAATTCAAGTCGGAACAATTTCTACTTTATCAGGAGTGTTTAAAAAAACATGGTTGGGCATCAAACCAAACAACAAAATGATAAATCTAAAATGTTGTGAAATTCATGAACTAAAGGATAACAAGATTATTGAGAGTTATATTTTAATTGATTTAATCGATCTATTAATTCAAACAGGTAAAAATCCATTAAATAAATCAAGAGGCTCTGAAGGTAATTGGCTGAACCCAATTAATACTGATGGTATAAATTTTTTTGAAAAGGACATGCAAATTTCAAAAAATAATTTGGAACAATCACTTACTATGCAAAGAAGCTTAAATATAAAACCCGAATTAGAAATTTCTTCTGACAAGGATCTTAAAGAAAGATTAATCAATCATCCACAAAGTGATTATTGGCATGAAAAAATGATTTGGTATGGACCAAGTGGCATTGGTACTGCAAGAACTTTAGAGGGATTTGTAGATAATCATCAATTACCCTTTAGAAAAACTTTTAAAGTAAGAAATTATTGGGAACTTGGTCATTATTGTGAATTAGGAGATGGAAAATTTTCTTTAACTGCTGGATGGAATAGTATTCATGCTACTTATGGAACTGAAGATTGGCTAGGTTATAAACCTGCAAATCAAAAAGTAACTATGAGAGTTATGGATTTTTATCATCATGATGAAGGAAAAATTCGTGAAAACTGGGTACCAATTGATATAATTCATATACTAAAACAGATTGGAGTAGATATTTTAGAAAATATAAAAAATTAAAATGGCAAATATTAAATTTACAGGAGTACATAAATCTTTTGGCTCAAATAAAATTATTACTGATTTTAATCTCTTAGGAAAAGAAGATGAATTTCTTGTTTTAGTAGGACCATCAGGATGCGGAAAATCAACACTATTAAGAATGATTGCTGGGTTAGAAAAAATTGATGAAGGTGAAATATTTATTAATGATCAAAAAATTAATGAACTTCATCCGTCAAAGCGACAAACTGCAATGGTTTTTCAATCTTATGCACTTTACCCTCACATGAATGTTTATGAAAATATGTCTTTTGGTTTGAAAATAGAAAAAAGACCAAAAGAGGAGATCAATTCAAAAGTTATGCAAGCTGCAAAAATTCTAAAAATTGAGGAACTACTTGAGAGGAAACCAAAACAATTATCAGGCGGTCAAAGACAAAGGGTAGCAATTGGAAGAGCTATAACCAGAAATCCAAAAATATTCTTATTCGATGAACCGTTATCAAATTTGGATGCTGCTTTAAGGGCTGAAATGAGGGTGGAAATATCAAAATTACACAATCAAATAAAAACCAATATGATTTATGTTACTCATGATCAGGTTGAAGCTATGACTTTAGCAGATAGAATAGTTATTTTAAATCAAGGCAACATTGAACAGGTTGGAACTCCTGAAGAAATTTATAATGACCCTGCAAATATTTTTGTGGCTCAATTTATTGGTACACCCAAAATGAATATTCTGGAAATTGATGAAAAAAACGTAATTTCTGATAACAAAATAAAGTTATTAGGTAATGATATTGTGTTTGATAACTTAAAAATCAATAAATCAAAACACTTTGTAGGCATTAGACCTGAACATTTAAAAGCAAATCAAGAAAATCAATATACTTTTAATCCTGAGATTGAATTAATTGAAAACTTAGGTAACGAAAAAATTGCTTACATGAAAAAAGAGGAACATCAATTAAGTGCCAAAATCCCCAGCAACATAGAAATTGGAAATAAAATTGGATTTGATCTTAATGACATTTTTATTTTTGATGAAAATGGACGAAGACTTAAATCTTAACACAACTTACAATTGACAAATTTCAATTTTTCCCCAATTTTTTAGTATTTGCTATGAGACTAGCACATATCTGATATGTGACAGTGAGTAGTTTGCGAAACATTCTCAAATTAATATAGTTTTATCTATAAATAGGAGGGGAAATGAAAAATATAATAAGATTGTTTTGCGTAATATCTTTTTTTATTTCAAGTATTGTTTACGCTGACATAAAGTTTTGGACTACAGAAGTTCAGCCTGCCCGAATGGCTAAGCAAGAGGAAATGGCAAAAGCTTTTGAAGCTAAAACAGGAATTAAAGTAGAGGTGATCCCGGTAGAAGAAAAAGATTTGGGAACTAGAGCTACAGCTGCAGCTGCTGCAGGTGATTTACCAGATGTGATCTACCATACTCTACAATATGTATTACCATGGGCTGAAGCAGGAATTTTAGATGTGGACGCTAACAATGATGTAGTTAAAGATCTAGGTAAAGATACATTTGCACCAGGTGCACTTAATATGGCTAAAAAGGGTTCAAAAATTGCAGCTGTTCCAGTTGATGGATGGACACAAATGGTTGTTTATAGAAAAGACCTTTTTGATAATGCAGATTTAGCTCCACCAACAAGTTATGCAAACATTGTTGCTGCGGTTGAAAAATTATCAAAACAAAACGGCATGTTTGGTTTTGTTGCTGCAACGAAGACTGATGAAAATTTCATGAGTCAGGTTTTAGAGCATGTTCTTTTAGCAAACGGTGTTAATATTGTTAAAAAAGGTGGTATCAAGAAACAAGGTAAGAAACTTAAAGAAGCATTAGAGTTTTATAAAGTAATTGCTAAAGCAAGTCCTCCAGGAGAATTGTACTGGAAACAATCTAGAGCACTTTACTTTGCAGGTAAAACTCCAATGATTATTTGGTCTCCGTTTATTATGGATGAACTCGCTGGTTTAAGAGACTCAGCTCCACCAACAATTAACAGTGATCCGACTTCGCCTGAACTAGCATCTAAAACTGGTTTTATTACTAATTTTAGTGGGCCTAGTAACAAAAAAGGTGCTGCATGGGCAGATATTAGATACTTTGGTATAACAGCTGATGCTGATACTGATGAAGCTAAACAATTTGTCATGTACTCTATGGATGAGGGTTACGCTAGTACTTTATCAATTGCTCCAGAGGGTAAATTCCCTGTAAGAAGAGGAAATTCAAGTGACCCTGAAGCTTTCACAAAAGCTTGGAGTAAACTACCTGTTGGAGTTGATAGAAAAGCTCCTTTGTCAGATCTTTATGACCCAGATGTTATAAATAACATAGTAGCTGGTTTAGATACTGCAAATAGATGGGGTGTTAAAGAAGGTGAATTATCAAGAGCATCAAAAGTCATAAATTCTCAATTTATAAATAGAGTCACTAGACTTTATATTGACGACCAAATTGATGTTGATGAAGCTGTTGATATGATTAACAAATCATTAGCTAAATTCAAATAATTTTAATTTTTTAAAAAAGCGGATAATATGAATTATCCGCTTTTTTTATGAATGACACTCTAGCAAATACAGAAAAAAAAACTGCATACATATTAACTCTACCCGCAGTCCTTTTAGTTTTTGCAATAATTCTTTTTCCAATTTTCGCAAATGTTTGGATCAGTTTTAAAGAAGTCGAGTTAAAAGATATAAGAATTCCTGAACCAAGAGCCAAAAAAATTGTAAAATCTATATCTGATGAACCATCAAAAATTAAAATATTATATAAATTAAGAAATAGCTCACTACTTCAAGAAATCAGAGATGTTTCATTTAAAGATAACTTTCCAAAAAATTTTAAAATTGAAAATTTAGATCCAAGATGTGATTATAAAAAGTCCTCATTAAAATGTGAATTTGGAAATTGGCCAGCTAAATATAAGGAAAATTTTCAAGTAATTTTTGCAACAAATGATGGATCAAAAATTGATAAAAAAACCCTAAAATCAGTTAAACCGAAACTAGATGGAAAATCTGATAACATATTACTAAATACCAACTTTACCTTAAAAAACTTTAAAAAAGTTTTATTTGAGAATGAATTTGTAGATTTACTTCTAACAACTTTTTATTACACATTTTTTGGAACTGTTGGCTCTATAATATTTGGTATTTTAACTGCTCAAATGGTTAATCAAAAGTTTTATGGAAGAACATTTATGAGAAGTGTTTTGCTTTTTCCATATGTTGCTCCAGTTGTGGCTTTAGCTTACACTTGGGAACTTCTATTAGACCCAAATAGTGGGACACTTAATAGTTTATTATTGAATTATCAAATTATTGAAACTCCGATAAATTTACTTGGACAAAAATATATTGAAATTAGTATTTTAGGTTTTGATTTTAAATTAAGATTAGCACTTACAACAGTTATAATGTTTGAAATTTGGAGATATTTCCCTTTAGCTTTTTTATTTATTCTTGCAAGACTACAAGCTATACCAAAAGAATTATATGAAGCCGCTGATGTTGATGGTGCAAGTCCTTTTCAAAAATTTTTTAAAATTACACTTCCTCAAATTACAGCAGTAATTTCAATCCTATTTATGATTAGATTCATATGGAATTTTAATAAATTTGAGGATGTTTTTTTATTAACTGGAGGCGCATCTGGAACAAGAACATTACCTATCAATGTTTATCAGCAAGGTTTTGCAATATCTGATATTGGAATGGGTTCAGCAGTTTCAATAGTAATCGTAGTATTACTTTTAATGTTTATGTTTTTTTATTTTAGGCTTTTAGGAAAAAGAGTAGATGAGAACTAAAAATACAATTATATTTTCATTAATTTCTACTTTTTTCCTTATTTTTTTAATTTCTATTTGGAAAATATTAGCAACTTTGCAAGGTTTAAGCATAAAAAGCTTTAACATTGAAATATTATTTGTTTTTGGTTTTTTAATATCATTGGCCCATCTAGGTTTGAACGATAAAATTAAGCAGATTTATAAATCAATTGTTTTTTCTTTAATATTTGTTTTATTTGATGGATATCTAATTCAAAAATTACCACTTTGGTACAACATAGGTGTATTTTTAATTTTATATTTTTTTACGACTAAAATAAGTAAATATAATTTTACAAGTCTTAAAGAGGAACATTCAACTCAAGTAATACTCTTTGATTTTTTAACTTTATTTGGAATTTTATTTTTTTCGTTTGTAATTTTATTTCCTTTTTACATGATGTTAGTAACTAGTTTTAAAACACAAATTGCATTATTGGTTAATCCACTTGATTTTAGTATTAATTTTGGTCAAGATTTAAAAGAATTATTTAAATCTTATTTCGTAATTTTTAAATCATATAAATTTGGAAAATATATTTTGACAAGCACTATAGTATCCGTTGGGACAGTAATTATTACTCTATTATTTGCAATCCCTGCAGCATACGCAGTTGCACGATTAAATTTTTTTGGAAAAACTTTTTTGTCTACGTCAATACTGATAATTTATATGTTTCCTGCAATAGTTCTTGTTATACCGCTATATACTATTTTTAGTCAATTAGGTTTACGTAATTCAATAGAGGGTTTGCTAATAGTTTACACAGCCACGACTTTGCCAGTAGCCATTTATATGTTGCAAGGATATTTTAAAAGTATACCTAAAGAATTAGAGGAAGCTGCAATATTAGATAAATTAAGCTGGTTTGGAATTATAACAAAAATTATAATTCCTCTAAGTATCCCAGCTATTTCATCTGTTGCATTATACGTTTTTATGATTGCTTGGAATGAGTTTTTGTTTTCTTTAATGTTCTTGGATAACCCAAATTCATTTACATTATCTAGGGCAATTCAATATTTAAGTGGTGATGCTGAAACACCTAGACAATATTTAATGGCAGGATCAGTTGTTGTTACATTACCTGTATTATTTATATTTGTTTATTTCGAAAAATATCTAGTAAGCGGTCTAACAGCAGGGAGCGTGAAAGGTTAATGAAGGTTTCAATTAATAAAGCAAAAAGAACTTTACTTGGTAATCGAAGAAGAGGGTACACTTTACCAACTAATAACAAACTTTATCCCGCTCAATGGAATTGGGACTCTGCTTTTATAGCATTAGGTTATTCTTATTTTAATTTAAACTTTGCATTAAAAGAAATTAACACATTACTAGATGGACAATGGAAGGACGGAATGGTTCCGCATATTTTATTTCATAATACAAAAACAAACTACTATCCAAATTATACTGCATGGAATTGTGGTAATAAAATTCATTCTTCTGGAATAACTCAGCCACCAATATTAGCAACAATTTTAAAAGAAATCTTAGATAAAAATAAAATTAATAAAGCCCAACTTTTAAATATAAAAAAAATAATTAAAAAAATTAAAAAATTTCATGAATGGTTCATTCAATTTAGAGATCCAAAAAAAATAGGTTTAGTATCAATTTTACATCCTTGGGAGAGTGGATACGATAATTCTCCAATATGGGATGAACCTATGAAAAAAGTAAAAATTGAAAAAAATATAAAATATAAAAGAGGTGATAATAAAGTTGTTAATCCAGATTATAGACCACTTGATATAGACTACGATAGGTATGTCACAATTAAAAATAATTTAAAAAAAATGAAATATAATCCAAAAAAAGTTTATAAATCCTCATTCTTTAATGTTGTTGATGTTGGCTTTAATTCTATATTTTTAAAAGCAAACAAAGACCTAGTTAAATTGCTAGATAAGTTTAATTTGAACACAACTAAAATTAACAATTATATAAAATTAACAGAAAAAAATTTTCTAAAATTATATGATAGAAAAAAAGAAAGCTTTTTTTCAAAAGATATAAGAAACAACAAAAAAATTTTTATTCCATCAATAACTAACTATTTCGTACTATTTGCTGATTTAAATAATAATAAAATTAACAAAAAACTAATTATAAGTTTAAAAAAATATAACCCTAAAAATAAATACTTCTTTTCATCGATTAAGCCAAATCATAAAAGCTTTGAGGAAAAAAGATATTGGAGAGGACCAGTTTGGATTAATTGCAACTGGTTTATATTCAAAGGATTAAAAAATAAAGATAAGTCTTTTTCTGAAAAAATAAAAAAGCAAACTATTCAAATTTTAGAAAAAAAAGGTTTTTTTGAATATTTTAGCTGTAAGAACGGTCAACCAATGGGTGCAAAAAATTTTTCTTGGTCAGCAGCTCTTTATCTAGATTTAATGTTAAATAAAAATTAATCTTTTATTTTTTCCCATTCTGCTATTCCACCAGAAATATTTTTAACATTTTTAACTCCCATATCTTTCATAGTTTTAGTAGCAAGAGTACCTTGTCCGCCTACACCACAAAAAACTACAAATTCTTTATCTGGATTATTTTTAAAAATATCATTTTCTAAAGGACTTCCTTCTGCTAAATAAAATTCTAGTAATCCTCTATCCATATGAATGGCATTTCCTATTGTGCCCTTAGAAAAGCTTTCTTTATCTCTTACGTCAATAAATTGGACATTAGAGTCATTTAATTTTTGTTTTGCTTCTTCTGCAGTAATATTTTCTATCTCACTTCTAACACTCATTAACTCTTCAAATTTTTTCATATAAAATCCTTTAACAATTAGTTTGAAAATCCGTATTTTCTTAATCTCACATCACCAGTTCTTGCATGAGCTTCCATACCTTCATATCTAGAAATTCTTGCACAAGCTGCACCTACTTCTTTGGTAGCCTCTTTACTCATTCTTTGGAAGCTTAGAGTTTTGATAAATTTTCCAACAAATAAACCACCTGTATATTTTCCAGCACCTTTAGTTGGTAAAATGTGATTTGTACCTGAACATTTATCACCATAAGCAACTGTTGTTTCTTCTCCTATAAATAAAGAACCATAATTCTTAAGTCGATCATGATACCATTGTAAATTTTTTGTCTGCACTTCTAGGTGTTCTGGTGCATAATCATCACTTACTTTTGCAATTTCTTCATCAGTATCGCATAATATTATTTCACCATAATCTCTCCATGCTGCTCCAGAATTTTCTCTGGGTAAATCTGGTAAATCCTCAATTAATTCTGGAACTCTTTGCAGTACATAATCAGCAATTTTCTTACTTTTTGTAAACAACCATGCTGGAGAATTGTAACCATGCTCTGCTTGTCCAACTAAATCATAAGCCACCATTTCAGGATCAGCTGTCTCGTCTGCTATGACTGCAATTTCTGTAGGCCCAGCAAATAAATCAATACCAACTTTACCAAATAAAAGTCTTTTTGCTTCGGCAACATATTGATTGCCTGGTCCAACTAAAATATCAGCTGGAGCATTTCCAAATAATCCATTAGTCATTGCTGCAATAGCTTGAACTCCGCCTAAATTCATTATCACATCAGCACCACACAAATCAGCTGTATAAACAATAGAAGGGTGAACACCAATACCAGGTTTTGGTGAACTACAGACTAAAATATTTTTAACACCAGCTACTTTTGCTGTAGTAACGCTCATAACTGCGGAAGCTATGTGAGCATATCTACCAGCTGGAACATAGCACCCAGCAGTATTTACAGGTATTAGTTTTTGACCTGCAAAAAGACCATCAGATAATTCAACTTCAAAATCTTGACCATAATTTTTTAATTGTGCTTCTGCAAATTTTCTAACTCTTTCGTGAGAAAATTGAATATCATCTTTTGTTTTTTGATCTAAATTTTTTTTAATTTCTTCTATTTTTTCTTTAGAAACAATGACATCACCTTCATATTTATCAAATTTTTTTGAAAGCTCTTTACAACCTTCTTCTTTAGTTTTTTCAATATCTTTTAGAATATTTTCAACTATCTCTCTTGTTTTAGTATCATCTGTTGATGAGGTTTTAGGTGATTTTTTAAGATATGTTATTGCCATTTAACTCCTTTAAATTTATTTTTATTTAAATGAATTTTTCCTTAATTTCAATGAAACATTTAGTCTAATGCCACTACTGCAGCAGCAATTGAAGCTAATCGTGCTTGGGCTTCATCAGATCTACTTGTTATAACGACTGGCACTTTTCCACCCACAACAACTCCTGCGGCACATGCACCACTGAAATATATCAACATCTTAACCAAAGCATTTCCAGTTTCTACACTCGGTACCAACAAAACATCTGCTTCTCCAGCAACTAAATTTTTAATTCCTTTTATTGCTGCTGACTTTTTTGAAACACTATTGTCAAATGCTAAAGGGCCAAAAACATCTGCTTTTAAGTTTTCTTCTTTAGCTAATTTTGTAATTTCAGCAGCCTCAATAGAACTTGGTACACTTTCCAAAACCTCTTCTGTTGCAGATAAAACAGATATTTTAGGTCTTTCAATTCCTATTCGATTTGAAAAATTAACAACATTCTTAAGTATATGCATTTTAGTTTTAATATTTGGTAAAACATTTAATGCTCCATCAGTAATAATTAACGGTTTATCCTCTTTATCGATAGTCATGTGCCAGATATGACTAAGTCTTGTTTTACCAAGCAAATTATATTCTCTTTTTAAAACTTCTTTCATTAAAACATCGGTATGAATATGACCTTTAACTATTATTTTTATTTTACCTTCACTTGCTAATTTAGCTGCAATTTTTGCTGTATCGTTTTCCGCAGGAACATGGATGAGTTCATATTTAGAAATATCCCATTTTATATCTTCAGCACATTTTTGAATTTCTACTTCATGACCTATAAAAATTGGCTCAATTAGATTTTCATTAACAGCATCTTGAACAGCCAGCATTGGTAAGGGTTTCCCAGCATTTACAACGGCAGCCTTAACTCCTTTTTTTTTATGAGCTAAATCTAATAAGTTATTTGGGCAGATTATTTCTTTGTTTGAAAGCATTTGTTACAAATATGTGAAAAAAATGTTCATGTACACAGAAAATTTCTGTAAAATATAGATAAAATAATTTTATAGGTTTATACTTTATTTAGAAATGGAGATAGTAACCAAGATAGCACCAATTATTTTAGCTTTGATAATGTTAGGCTTAGGCCTAGGATTAAAGCTTGAAGATTTTGGCAGAGTGTTAAGAATACCAAGAGATTTTATTGTTGGTTTTATTTCTCAATTAATAATTCTTCCAATTGTAGCATACATATTAATTTTAATTTTTAAAACACCTCCTGAAATAGCAATAGGGGTTATGATAATTGCTGCAGCACCAGGAGGAGTAACGTCTAATGTGATGACAAAATTTGCTGACGGAGATGTTGCGTTATCAATATCTTTAACTGCTGTAATAAGTTTACTAAGTATAATTACAGTTCCTTTAATAATTTTTACATCTGCAGAGATGTTAGGGATAAAAGCAGTTTCTCAAAATATTTCAATGACAGGAATAGCTCTAAAAATGTTTTTAGTTGTAACAGTGCCAGTAATTTTAGGAATGATTATCAGAAAATTTGCTGAAAATTTTGTAGCTTCTAAAGTTGAAATATTTAATAAACTTAACATAATTTTGTTTGCTATTTTTTTCGTAGCAGCTTTTTATGAAGAAAGAGAAAATATTCTAAGCTTTATAAAACAAGCAGGTTTAATTGCTTTAATTTTAAATATTTCAATGATGGTTATTGCCTATTACATTGCAAAAGCTTTTACTTCAGGAGTTAAACAAATGAAGTGTATTGCTTTAGAATGTGGATTACAAAATGGTACATTGGCGTTATTCGTTTCTACACAAATATTTGGCACTGATATATTATATGCGATACCAACAGGTGCTTACGCACTAATCATGTATATAACAGGATTTATTTTTATTTATATTTTAAAAAAGACTAATTAATATTCATTTGATTAAAAATTCTAATAATTAATTTTGTTAAATCTTTTATTACTTCATTTTGGTTTTTTGATGCAACTTTCAATTCTTGATCTGAAAAGTTAATCGTAATCAATTTTTGATTACTTATTTTTAAAATATTTTTTCTTTGTAAAAATTTAAGTTTTCTAATAACTGTTGATCTAGGTATTTTTGATATATCAGATATTGACATAGCATTTAGACCCACTTTATCAGCATTTGAAATTTCAGAACGCCACTTTTTTAAATTCAAATCTTTATTTCTAAATTCTTTGTGAGTCACTGCATTGTATAATATTAATAATCCAATACAGACTGTTTCTAAGTCAGAATATTGTTTTTTTAATTTATCAACATAACTAAATAAAAATTTATAGAATTGATACCAACAAAAAGAGAAATTTTTTTTAATTACTGAGGTAATATTTTCTGAGGAAATAGAATTTTTAGTGATTTTATTTTCAACTAAAATTTTACTAAATACTGAGAGAAAAGTAGAGATATTTTTAAGTGTTTCTCGAGGTTTAATCGTATCATAGGCCGACCTATCAATAATAATTTTTTTTCCTGATTTTTTTATAACACCAGTTTTTTCAAGCGATATTATCTTTCTCCTTACACTCTCCTTAGGTATTTTTAAATCTTTAGATATATTTATTAAATTAATTTTGGGAATTTCTAGTATTTTATCTTTATAAAAGGTTTCGTAATCAACAATAATTCCATTTTTTCTATAGAATATAAGATCAGTGTTAATAAGATAAATTAAAATTAAATATTTTTCTATGTCTTTAAAATTTGAAAAGGCACCTATAAACCAATCTACTAATAATTTATATAATAATGGACTTAATTTATTAAAATTCTTGTCAATTATTCTCTCAACTTTTTCATCTACCAGGTTTAATTCTGAGTATACTGATGGAATTTGTTTCATAATATAAAAAACCCAATCTGAACAAAAAAATATTCTTAGTCAAGTTTCTTTAAATTAATTTTTGTATAACTTTTAGAAAAGCAAATTCTGCACCAAGTAAATCGTTGTTTTTTTAAATTTTATATATAAAATTTATAAATGTTTGAAAAATTAGAAGAATTAGCAAAAAATAACAAAAAAATTTCAGATTTTCATATTAGAACTGGTTGGCCTCTAGCATATAGACAAACAGGAGAAATTCATAAGGTTCCTGAAGTAATGGTTAAATCACAAGATCTACATGACTTAATTTCTACTAATTGTAATGAAGTAGAGTCGAAAAGATTCAATGATACTCATGAACTTGATTCATCTGTTACTTTGAGCGGATTAAGATTTAGAGCTAATTTTTATAAAACAATTCACGGACCTGCTGCAGTTTTAAGGAGAGTTGAAAGTGTAATTCCAGAAATGGGTCAATTTGATTTACCACAAGTTCTTTATGATATTGTTGATATGCATAAAGGTTTAGTTTTAGTAACTGGTCCTACTGGTTCAGGTAAATCAACAACACTTGCAGCAATCATTAATGAGATCAATAAAAGTAGGACTGCAAACATTATTACAGTTGAGGACCCAGTTGAATTTATTCATAAAGATTTAAAAAGTATAGTCTCACATAGAGAAGTAGGAAAACAAACAGAGACTTTTGCAAGTGCATTAAAAGCAGCGCTCAGGGAAGATCCTGATGTAATTTTAGTTGGTGAGATGAGAGATTTAGAGACAGTTTCACTAGCTCTAACGGCTGCTGAAACAGGTCATTTAGTATTTGGCACTTTACACACAAGCGGAGCTCCAAACACAATTAATAGAATAATAGATGTATTTCCTCCTGAACAACAAGCTCAAATAAGAGCACAAATTTCTACATCATTAAAAATGGTAGTGACGCAAAGACTTCTTAAAACTAAAGATGGACAAGGACGATGTGCAGCATTTGAAGTTATGAAGTGTACTGCACCAATTCAAAATTTAATAAGAGAGTCTAAAATTCATCAAATTCCAAGCATAATGCAAACTGCCGTTAGAGATGGTATGATTACTATGTCAAAATCATTAGAGAATTTAGTTAACGCAGGAAAAATTGATGCCGGTGCCGGAAAAGAAGATTAGCGGATTTTCACTTCTAGAACTAATCGTTGTAGTAGCCTTAATTGGAATAATATCTGCAATTTCTTATCCAAATATAAGCGACTGGAGAAAGAATAGAGAAGTGCAAAGTGATATTGTTAAAATAAGATCTTTATTTGATGGAATTTTCGCTCAGGTACAAAGAGGTCATTACGCATTTGTACAAGTTCATGTGGAAGATGATTCAGGTACATTAACTATTACTACTAAAGGCATGAAACCAAAAACATTAGCTTCATATATTAGAGAGGATCGTGCTTCAGGTAATTGGTGGAATGTTGGTTTAGACAGATGTGCTACAGATCATGATGCAGATTTTCCTGCTTGGGACGACGATCCAACTAATGGAACCGATACAATTGAAGTAAGGCAAGAAGAATTTAATAATATAATCACCACATGGTCTGAAAACAAAGGAACAGTTTGTTTTAGTAAAAGTGATAAATGGTATACTGGGTCTGGACAATTAGCTTCTTCACTGGTTATAGATGATGGTGATTATCGAGTAAAAGAAACTATAGTTGATAACATCTTATTTCTTTGTTCAAAAAAAACTGAAAGTACAACAACATGTGATGTGTCTTCTAGCACAGGATTACCTAATACACACCATGAACATTTGTATAGTATAGAATGGTCTAGGTTCGGTAATATAAAAATGGAAAAATTTAATTTTACTAACAAACAAACACCAACTAAGGTAGGGAATTGGGTTGAGATACAGTAAAACTTATAAAAAAGCAATTTCTGGGCTATCAATTCTTGAGGCCATTGTCTCAACAGCGATTGTTGGTATTGGATTTATAGCAATTTTACAGATGACTAACTATTCAGTTCAGTCAATAGATAATTCAGGGGATAGAACAAAAGCTAACTTTCTAACCAGCATGTTGGTAGAAGATGTTATTGGACATAGAGATACAACTTATAATAATAAGTCGTTAATAGAGAATTTTTCTGAAAACCCTTGGCAAGCAACTTTAAATTGTGGAGGTGGTTCAACTAACCAAAATATTAAAAATAATATCTACGACGTACAAAAAAATAGTGCGTACAAAAATAAAGATGAAAAATGGAAAACGATAATTAATCAAAACAGATTTTTAAAATGTAAAAATGATAGTGAGACAAAAAAATTGGAAGTGTTCAAAGTATGTAATTGGAGCGGATCTGAATGTGCAAATCAATCTGTAGGTTATAATGTCAAAGATTATCCTATGTATATTGGAAGGGTAGAAATGAAACTTAATCGTGGGAAAAAGAGAAAGTTTATTTACTTTCAAGCTGATTACAAAATGAGGGATTGATGGTGATTAAATACAAATCAGATAAAGGTTTAACTTTAATTGAAATTTTAATTGGAATTATAGTTTCGTCTGTGATGATGTTAGCAATATATACAACTTACTCAATTATCAACACAACTTACGGACAAGTTGTTGACAAAGCCTCCATCAGCAAATCATCAAGAGATTTAATTGAAATTTTAATAAAAGACATAAGAATGTCAGGTTTCAAATATTATCATGGAGAAAATGATAAAGGATATCCTAAGGACACTTATTTAGACGTAAAAGGGGGAGATGTTTCAATTGCTGAAACTCACGATCCTATTGTAATTGAGTCTGATAAGTTGGGATATTTAAGACCTGGAGATACAGAAAGCGATCAAGAAAGAAAAGAAAAAATTAAAAATAATGCTGAGAAAGATGTATGTTGTGATCGAATTCATATCGTCTATGATGATTTCGATCAGAACGATGAATATCAACCATACAAAAGATATAAATTTACATATTATGCTAAAGCAAGGTTTGGTGAAGAAAATGAAATCACGGACGGACAAACAACAACAACTAGGATAAATCCAAGATACGCAATCTATAAATCAAAAGCAAGTTGGATACAAAAGAGAACATCTACAACTGGGAATTTTCCTACTACCGGTGAGTGGGATTACAATTGTTTTGAATGTTATCATGATCAGTTGATAAGAGATTATGTAGAAGACATGGAATTTATTGCTTTGGATAAAGATGGAAAAAAATTAACACCTCACCCAACCTCAATTACAAATGAAGGAAGAGATAATTTATATAAAATTAGAGCAGTAGACATACGAATTTCATTTAGATCAAAAAAAGAATTTTTTAGATTTAATCCCACTACGGGTAAAGAGAGAAAACTTTTTGGTTTTTCAAGAAATGCTAGAACGTTTAATGACAGATATCTAAGAGATAGTGTTGTTGTAACAGTTTTTACTAGAAATATTTATGATGGCAAATAACAAAATTTTAAATAAAAAACAAAAACCAAATGGATTTACTTTAGTAATGTCGTTGGTTTTATTATTGGTAATGTCACTTATGGGAGGAAGCTTAATTGTGATAGCATCAGGTGACCATCAGAGTAACAACACAAGTGACGAGTATCAACAAACATTTTATGTTGCAGAACATGCGCTCCTAGAAGGTGAAAAATATATAATTAATAAAATGAGAGGAGAATTTAAGGATACAGGTGGAAATGCACCTTCTGAAGGTGATGGTCCATTTACTGGTTTTGAACAAGGTGGTGAAGAAGGTGGTGATGAAGAAGGTGGAGAAAGTTTAGTCAAAGATCAAGAAGTTGAAAGAGATGTTTCTACAAGAGTGACTCCAAAAAATATAGTTGATCCACAAAATACACCTTGCTTCAATAGTTTTAAAAATTTAACAAACAATAAAGTTGCAAATCATGAATACAATTTAAATTTTGGAGGATTACTTACAAACATAATTTTACAAGGAGAAGATTCAACTAAAGAACAAAGTTATATGAACCGTTATAGGTTTGAATTTTTTTCAGTGAATGCAGGAGTAAGAATTTTTAAAGGCGAGGGGTTCAGCGTTAAAAAAGGTTCTACTGGTCAAGAAGGAAGAAGAGGTACAGTTTTCAAAATTTATGGATGTGGTTATTTTATGCCAAAAAACGCTGGAGATAATGAGTATGATAATCCAGAAATATTAATACCTTTAGAAACAATTATTGTTGTATCAAGTTAAAAATGACAGTTTTAAATTTAAAATTTTATATTTATAAAATAAGTAATTTTTGTATCATAAAAAAATGAAAATTTTACTTCAGTTATTCACCATATTTATGTTTTCAACTTCATTTACTAGTTCATATGCATGTGAATTTTTAAAAATTCAAAATGGCACACCTATACAAAATATTTTACAGCAATACCAAGATTTAGATGATCCAATGTCTATAGGAACAGATAAAGGGATATGGGAAGTTCAATACTCTGCATCAAATTTTTGTAATGAAGAAGAATTAGATGATGCAGGATTGAGTGTCATAACAAATGATACAAAAATAGTAGGTATTAAGCTGGAAACATCTTACATGAGTGAGGATAAAGAAAAATTATATAGATATACATCTAAAAACTTTGGGTCAATCGACAGTAAAGTAACTAAAAATAATTGGACAGGTTTTTTCCGATTAGATTTACCAGGTAATTATATTGTATATGAGAGAGATACGTATGATGGGCAAATATACGAAAAATTGTTAATTACTATCCCAACTAAAATTGATGATGTCTATAATGAAGGTTTAAGAGAATATATGTAATTATGAATAAAATTTTAAAAATATTGGTATTTATAATTTTAAATCTAACCTTTTATAGTTTAGCAATTTCAAAACCATTGCCACCTGGGTCTGGATCAGGCGATGTCCCAGCAAATATTTTAATTCTTCTTGATAGTTCTTTAAGCATGAATAATAAACTTGGGGACGGGTTACCTGATGTAGCTGCATCAACAATTGATACAAGAAATGGAAATAAGATTATTTCTTCTGCAAAAAAAAATAAAGGTGGATTATTCTTGTATAATTCTGCTGGAGAACAAATAGATTTTCAAGGAACTAAAAGATCAGATGGTTCATCATATACAGTGGAAAAGTGGAAACCAGAAAATAACACCGACACCCAATGCGATTATCATATAAAAGGAGATACCATTGAGGAAAACAAGCCATTAAAAAAAAGTGAAAAGATACATAATGTAATGTTTAAAGATAATTTTACGTTTAAAAATAAAAACGGTACAACTTTAATTGACTCAGAACCTTTAATTTTTTACCTCCAATGGGATAGTAATGAAGGACGAGTTATTGCATTAAATGCAGACACCTTACAATGTAGATTAAGTATCGGTGGGGATAAATTAAAAAAATTATACAGTTTTGATTTTTCAACTACAAAAAAAGGAGATGAGTTTATAAGCATAATGGCATCTGGAGGAATGAAAAAGAAAGCGAATGAATCTGGAACTCTTTTAACTTGTAATTTTGCAAAGGGAAAATGTGTGCAACAGAGCGGTAGAAAAAATTCAGGTCTTTATCGCGAATTAAATAAAGGAAGGAGAATGGTCATCGACTCTGCTGCTGACTATATTTATTTTTTACAAGGTGGGGATATATACCGCTACAATTTAACGGAAACAGATTTTCCTATAGTTGTTGGGTCTGGTATGACAATACCACCAGAGAGTTCATGCGTTACTCATAAGGGAGCAGATATAAGCAATAGAGTGATGTATGCAACAGATATTGATGTATCAAGCACTGATGATAGTATTTTTTTCATTAGCTCAAGTATGTATTTTAGAGTTCAAAAAATACAATATGCTCCTTCTGCATGTACACTGTTAACTGCTTTAGGAAAAGAAAGTCTTAGTGAAAATTTAGAGTCAGCAGGGACTTTAGCAGCTGATGATGTAAGAATTTCTGCTGGAGGTTACGGAATAGAAGTTATAGATAACAAAGTTCTGTTAACACATGGATCATTTGTAGACGAATTTAATGAAACTTTGTTTACAAGTGCGAATATAGATACAGCTTGGCGAAATCAAGTGGGTGGTGGAAAAGAAACAAGGTGGTCGGGAGCTAAAAAAGCAATTGCGACAATACTTTCAGACACTACTTTAACTCAAGGAGCACATTTTGGATTTGGTTATTGGAATGCTGGAGCAGGAGGAACTACTGGTAAACAATGTGATAAAGGAGGCACCGATTGTAATTATTATCAAGGATGGAATGGAAGTCATCCTGACGGACAGTCGGTTGAATGCACAATGGACTCGTGTTTAAAGGTTGGGATAAGTGCAGAAGGAGCTTCAAAAAATTATACCTCAATTAGGTCTTATTCAACTTGCGTATGGAACTGACTCACATGCTTGGTCTAAGATGGCATCTGATTATTGGAATAACGATAATACTGCATTCGACCCGGAGTCTACGTGTCAATTAAATTATGTAATTGTCATAAGCGATGGAAGAATGAGAAATCACGGTATACCCAAAGAGATATATGATCACGATAAAAATCATTTGGGAAAAACCTCAGATACTATTGTTGCCCTTAGAGAAAATTTGGGGTGTTAAAACTTTAATGGTAGCCTATGGAGATGGGATAACAGATATGGGTCAAACTATATTTGATGAATTAGCCTGGAAAGGATCTTGTGATCAAAAAGGAGATGCAGATTGTGAACCAACTATTGTAGCTAAAACTGGTGTTCAATTAAAAACTCAACTTGCACAAAAAATTCGTCAAATATTAGCCCAAAAATTAGCTTTTACAGCTCCATCAATAACAGCAACTGTTCAGGAAGGTGGTTCTATTTATCAAGCACAATTTGAATATCAACAGGATCGTGAGTGGCAAGGAACTTTAACAAGATTGTCGGTTGGTGGCGAAGATGATGATTATGAAGTAGATTTTTCAACATCAGAAGAGAAAAAAGAAAACTGGGATGCAGCTAAAATGATATTGGAGCAGACTTCTGAAAAATTTTCTACTTTAACGCTTGATGGCGAGGATGATGATAGAAAGATATGGACTGTTTTCCCAAATAGTAATTATATTGGCAGTTGGGATAATGTTAAAAAAGAAAATTTTGCTGAAATAAAAAATTTGATGACAAGACTTGGTTATCAAATTGTAGATTACCATAATTCTTCATCTACATGTTCAACAGTTGGAGTGAATGGTACAGATGATGAGGTAATTGGACTTATTAATTTCATCAATGGTTCTGATTATTTTGATTATAATGGAGATTGTGTAATTACTGAGAGAAGAGATCATGTTCTTGGTGATATCTATCATTCACAGCCAATTGAAATTGGACCCCCAAATGCAACTCTTGCTTATAGATCTAATAATGAGGAAGCTTATTTCAGAGCTATTAATAACTATGCTGGATTTAAAAATTCACAAGCTAACAGAGACTCTATTATATATGCTGGATCTAATAGCGGATTACTTCACGCGATATGTGCAAAAGATAATTCTTACTGTGAGGGCGGTGAAGAGGCATGGGCATTTTTACCACCATTTGTTGCTGGGAAATTACCTCTTTTAATAAACAAAGATTTAGATGGCAATAGTGGTAAAAATAAAAATTCAGGGGGGTCTAATGCGATCTTTGGTGTTGACGGATCGCCTGTAGTTCAGGATGTTTTTATTAGGGGGCTAAAACCAGATGGAGAAATTGAGGATGATCCATCCTGGCATACAATATTAATTGTTCCATACGGCAGAGGAGGATCAGGTTTTTCAGTTTTAGATGTGACTAATCCTTACATTACAGGAGATGTTGGACCACTTCATATGTTTTCGGTCTATAACGATTACATAAATAATAGTATCTATGTAATTAACAAAGATGGTGTACTCGTTCAAGACATAGAATATACAAGTTTTGATGTGAATATTGCTGACTCTAGAGAAGCAGCTAGAGCTGATTCTAACTATGAAGATGCAGAAACTGAAGATGGTGGTGAAGACAGCCAAACCTTTACTAGAAGAGATCAAATTGGTGATTGTACAGCTTGGGATCACGAAACGAATGGAGAGTTTTATAACAGCGGTACTTCATCATGTTATCAGGGAAGAAAGTTCACATTCGAAGACGTAAGCTTTCCGGGTATTGAGGATGATACTCCTTTACCTTCTGATACTATACTGGTTAGTCAAATTGTTGATGGAATAAATCAGCCATTAAAATATGACGATGCAAGAGTTATTGATGGTAATTTGATATTAACTTTACCTAATGTAGAGGGTACAACTTATCAATATAATAGAGGTCAAAAAACAGGACAACCTTCCACAACTCCTATATCAGTTTCGAGATCCTGCGCTGCTCAGGTGATGAGTTCAACAGAATATGATTATAGTAAACTTGGTGAAACTTGGTCAACGCCAAGAATTGCACGTTTGCCATCTCCAGAATTAACAGGGGATGTCACAGATTTTAATTCAGATAAATATGTAGCAATTATGGGTGGAGGTATAGCTAATAATAGATTATGCGCTGGTTCAGCAGTATATTTAGTTGAATTAGACAACATGGAAGAGCCTGGTAAAATATTTGGTCATGAACAAAATGCGGGCCCTATTAAAATCATAGATACTTCTCCTGAGGGGGCAAATTTAGGCAACGACATAGTCACAACAGAAAATGGAAGTGATATTGCTAATGCTGTTCCAACTGCCCCAGTAGTTATTACGCCAGATACAGCATTTGGCTTAACATGGAGAGGAGCAATGGTTTATATAAATGATAGAGAGGGTAAAATTACAAAAATAAATTTAACTGATATGGGTGGTGTTGATAAAAATGGAGCCACTGTAAGGATGTTTGATCAAACCACGTTATTTACCTTAAATGCTAATCAAGACAACAAAAGATATACTTTTTTTCCAATGGATGCCGGCATTGGAGGTTCTACTAAGCAATTTTATTTATTTGGAGGAACTGGAAATTTTAATGCTTTAAGTGAACGATCTGCAGCTATGGATAATATTTTATATGCTATTCGTGATGTAGATTATCCAAATTTTACTCACTTAAACGATGTGGTTATACCCCTAGGGTCTGAAGATGGTTTTCTTAAACAAGCTCACATTGGTGCAGATAATGCGAGGACAATTGATGATGATGGAGTTAGAAACACTGATGCCACTCAAGTTTGTATAGATGTTACAGGTGATACCACTGGAGATCTTTGTCCTGAAGGAGAAGATGCTTGGGCTATACACTTAGATAGATTCAGAAAAGCATCAGCACCACCAACTTTATTTAAAGGAAAGGTTTATTATCCAGTTTATGAACCTCCTCAGATTAATAAATGTGCAATCGGAAATGCATTTATTTGTGTAGCAGATGATGAGTGTGGAACAAATAATACCAGTCAAATTGCAACCGCAGCAGATGGAGAAGTTGTTGGATCAGATTGTTTATTTGTAAGAGAAGGTGTTTTATCAGAACTTGTAATATTTGGTGACAAGCTATTTGCAAACGTAGCAGGACCAAAGGATTCTCAGGACACATTATATTCTGTTTTGTCAGCTCCAGGAGAAGTTTTAAGTAACCAAGGTAATTGGAGAGATACTGGTTTCTAAATTTTAGAAAAAATAAAATTACAAATTAGTCATGAATGTTGTAAAAATAATTATTATAATTACACTCTCTTTAGGATTGTTAAATAAATCTTTTGCTGCGGATTTTGCTCCATCAACTCAAGCAGCTCAGGTTAAGTTCACTGAAGAGTCAACACTTACAATTAATTCAGGGGTTACTCTTGGAACTGAAGCAACACAAAATAGAGCCCACATAAATGCGCAATCTGATAGCTCTGTGACAGTAAAATCTGGTGGAACAATTTTAAGTTTGAATAATGCTGTACAAGGTGCAGATGCTACAAGACTTACAGTCACTAACTCAGGAACAATTAAGGCTGCTGGTTCTAAGGCAATTAACCTAAAAGATAATATAGATTCAACTATTACAAATAATTCAGGAGGTATAATCAGATCAGGTACAGGGGATGCTATTTCTGGTGAACAAGATTCTGGTGATGTAACTTCAGGAAATACGATAACAAACTCTGGAACAATTTTTAGTGACGACCAAAGAGCTATTAACTTTTTTTCTGATGCATCTACTACAACTGTTACAAATAATTCATCTGGTCATATTTACAACTCAAATACAAATGAAACAATTAAATTGGATACTAGTTCGACACTTACAAATAGTGGAAAGATTGAAAATAAAAATAGTTCTGACAACAATTCAGTTCTTCTAGTAGGAGACAATAACACTGTAACATTAAAAGATAGTGGTTTAGTAATCGGAACGATTGCTACAAGTTCAGGTACATCAGGAAATAAACTAAAAATTCAACATGGTGTTGGACAATCTTACTACTATAAGACATCAGGTGATTTTGATTTAGAAGATTTAGATGGTAACCAAATTGTCAAAGGTTCTGCAGGATCAGTTGGACAGGGAGCAAGTGAGACTATAGATGAGTTATTAAGCTATAAATCAATGAATTTAAGGAATTTTGTCAGAAGATATAAAAACTCTGATTCTGACAATAAAAAAGAGGGTTGGGGTGAAGGATTTGCCTCTTATTTAAATAGAGACGGGAATAATCAAAATTTAGCTCTAGAATATGATTTATATAACTTAGGTGCAAATCTTATATATCCTCTAGAAAAATCCAATTTTTTAATTTCATTCGATACTGGTTTACAAAATTTTACAAGGGATCACAAAATAATTTATCAAAATATTACAGGTGGGGTATATAACTCTAATAACCCTAATTTTTTTAATTTAGAAACTCTACTTTTATCTGGGGTAACTCTTAAAAACAGTAAAAGAACAATTTTAACAAACACAACAAGTAGCGGTAGATTGGATACTGAAGGAAACTATATAACTTATGAGGTTTACTCTGACTTTAAAAAAAATAATAGTATTTTACCAGATATTGGAATTACAGGAAATTTTTCAGTAACACCAACTTATGACGAAGATCACTATTTTTCATGGCGAAATAAAAAAGTTGGAAATTTAATTTTTTATTTATCAGATATTTATAAAATTAAAGACAGTGAATTGGAAGATTTATCTATTAACTGGGGTTTAGACTTTAGAAATTTGATAGGCGACAGAAATCAGATATATTCAATTAATGGTACAACAGCTACTTATAAACAAGATAGTGATTTAACTAGAGAATTAACATTAAGAGCTGGGATGAACTTTAAAAAAGAGTTTATGAAAAACGGAATTCTTTCTTATTCTTTAGATACAATAAATACTTCCCAAGGCACAAAAAGTATTTCTGGAAATATTAATTTTCAAATTAACTTTTAGGCTATAAAATTAATTTTTATAATTGGATCAAAGATCTCAAAATAAAAATATATTATCCAAACAAACATAGTTATCATAGATAAAAATATTATCGTAAGACCAACCAACGTATCCTGATTTATCTTTTTTCTCCATTTCACTGGAAAAAATCTTAAAGAATATGCATAAGCAAAAACGAACAATGTTAATCCTGTAAATATAATATTTATAAATAAAAAAGTCTTCATATAAAATAATTTTTAACCAACAAGTAACTTAGTGTGCCCAGTATAATAAAAGGACCAAAAGGTATTTGTGAAGTTAGATTTTTTTTATTTTTAATTAAATCTGGTAAAACTGAAACTAATGCAATAAAAGACGAAAAAAATAAAATAAAGGGTAAAGATACCCATCCAAACCAAAATCCTATGGCTGATAATAATTTTGCATCTCCTAAACCCATACCTTCTTTATTTCTTACTTTTTTATAAAATAAAATAATTAACCAAATTAACATGTATCCAATTACTCCACCTAAAACTGAATTAATAAAATTTGGAAATATTTCGTTATTTAAATCTGGATCTATTGATTTAATAATACCAATTACCATTAAGGTTACAGTTAATTCATTTGGAATAATAAAATGTTTTAGATCAATAAAAAATATAATTACAAAACAGATCGTTAGAATAAAAAATAACAAAGTGGTTATAGAAATTCCAAAGAAATAATAACAAATTGCAAAACTAAATCCTGAAATTAATTCAACTAAAAGATATTGAGTGTTAATCTTTTTTGAACAATTTCTGCAAACTCCTTGAAGAAATAAAAATGAAACTATTGGAATATTATCGTACCATTTGATTAAATTGTTACAATTAGGACAACAAGATCGACCGGTTGCCACATTTTTGTTTGCGGGTAATCGATATATACAAACATTAGCAAAACTTCCCCATATACTTCCAAAAACAAATGCTATAATATAAAACACAATTTATAGTTTAATTTGGGAGGATAACTCTATGAAGCCATTTATGCAGTATTGTACAAAAAGTAGTGCATCTGTAAGGTGTAAATAGAAATTAGGCGCATGAATTATGACTTCCATAAGAC
>CACKIQ010000002.1 GCA_902600245.1 uncultured Pelagibacteraceae bacterium
AACAAGGAGTTGAAGCAACAAATCTCATCGGTAAATCATTTTGATCAATAATTTTATCTTTAACAATATTTGTTAGTATTACCTCAGCAGTTGGAATAAGAAATTTTCTATCAGATCCCGCCTCTAATTTAATTTCGAATTGATCATCTTCAAATTTTGGTAATTGGCCTGTACCATACATTGTATTATCAGAAGCTATTAATGGAGGTGAGATTTCTAGATAGCCATTTTGAACAATATGAGTATCTAACATAAAATTAGATAAAGCTCGCTCCAATAATGCAAGTTCTTTTTTAACAAATACAAATCTTGATCCTGTTGTTTTTGTTGCAAGATCAAAATCAAGCATATCTAAGTCTTCACCTAGTTCATAATGAGATTTAGGTTTAAAATCAAATTCAGGGATTTTTCCAGCTTTTAAAACTTCCACATTATCGTTTTCATCTTTTCCATTTGGAACATCTTGATGAGGTATGTTTGGTATACTTGATAGAATGTTATCTAATTCAGTTTTAGTATTTTTTTGTTGGTCCGAAATCTTCTCTAATTCTGCAGATATTTCTTTAGATTTTTTAAATAAACTTTCATCTTTAGATTTTGAAATATCTTTCTTTTCTTTTTCTAAATTTTCTTTCTTTTGTATTAAATCTCTATTTAACACATCAAGTTTTTTTAAATTATTTAAATCAATTTTAACTGAGCGTTTTTCAAGATCTTTTTCAAATTTTGAAAAATCTTTTCTTATTTCTTTTAAATTATGCATCAGTTTTTTCTAACTTTTTATTTTCTATAAATTTTACTGAAAATATAGATAATTCATATAAAATTAATAATGGAACGGCTAAGCCAATTTGAGTAATTGGATCTGGTGGTGTTAGTAATGCTGCAGCAGCAAATATAATTACAACAACATATTTTCTTCTTTCTTTTAGAAATTGACTGTCAACAACTCCTATTCTTGCTAATAAACTTAAAACTATAGGTAGTTGAAAACTTATTCCAAATGCAAAAATTAACTTCATAACAAGTGATAAATATTCATTTACCTTAGCCTCTAACTGAATTGGAAGACTTGTAGACATCCCCGTACTTTCAAATGATAAAAAGAATTTTATAGCTAGAGGCATTATCAAATAGTAAACAAGCATGCCTCCTAAAAAGAAAAGTATGGGTGTTAATACAAGATATGGCAGTATTGCAACTTTTTCATGTTTGTATAAACCTGGTGCAATAAATTTCCATATTTGCATTAGAATAAATGGACATGTCACAAAAAAAGCAGTGAAAAAAGACACCTTTATATAGGTTAAAAAAGTTTCTTGTAAGGCTGTAAAAATAAGCCTTCGATCAGATCCATCATCTTTTACAGCTTGAGCAAATGGATCAACTAAAAAACCATAAATATGTTCTGCAAATATATAACAAATTACAAAAAAGATTATTAGAAATACAAAACTATGTATTAATCTTTTTCTTAGTTCTGTTAGGTGGCTAACAAATCCACCTTCATTTTCTTCATTGCTCATCTTTTTTAGTTTCTTTTTTTATTTCTTTATCAATTGTTTCTTCATCAATTTCTAAGTTAGAAACTTCATTTTGAATGTTACTTACATATCTTTTAGCAGTTCCTATCCAAGAACCAGCTTTCTTTAACATGATTGGAAAATCTTTTGGGCCAAGAACAATAATTGCAATACCAACAACTATTAATATCTCAAACCAACCAATAGTAGGCATGTGATTTAATCTTTTTTTTCTGAGTCTTTATTTTCGTCGGAAATATTTTTTGGCTCTGTATCGTCAGTAACATCTGACGCCATTCCTTTTTTAAAACTTTTAATTCCCTTAGCTACATCACCCATCAGACTAGAAATTTTACCTCGTCCAAATAATAAGACTACTAATATAACTACGATTGCAATTTGCCAAATTCCTATGCTCATAAAAAACTTATAACCTTTTTATGATTAATTTTAAAGTTACTTTTTTGTTAATCTTTCTCTTTTGTATCAAGAGTGCTATTTAGCATCTCATCAATATTAGAATAAATATCCTCTTTTTTTTCTTCTTGTTTTTCTTTGTAGAATTTACCAGTTCCAAAAATTGCATTATCGACACTAGAGCTATCAATTAATCCGGCTGCACCTAATTCATCAATTGTTGGTAGATCAGATAATTTTTGTAGATTGAAATGACTTAAAAATTCATCAGTTGTAATATACTGAATTGGTCTACCTGGCACATCTTTACGACCACCTGGCTTCACCCAATCAAGCTCCATCAATATTTCAAGAGTATTTGTTCCAAATGCAACACCTCTTATCTCCTCAATCTCTGCTCTTGTAACAGGTTGGTGATAAACAATTATTGCTAAAGTCTCCACAGCTGCTCTAGAAAGTTTTTTTTCAACAGTCCTTTCTTGAGACATGATATTTGACAAATTAGGAGATGTTCTGAAGGACCACTTTTCTTTTATGCAAACTAGATTAATTCCACGTTTAGAGTATTCTTGCTGCAACTTTTCTAATGATTTAGAAACACTACCTTTTTTGGTTATTTTGCTTTCGATTGTATCAACATCTAATGGTTCAGCTGCAGCAAATATAACTGCTTCAATTTCTTTTTCTAAATCAGATAACTTAGATGGAAATTTAACAATATTATCTTTTGAAATTTTTTCTTTTTTAATCATGATTTTCTTTCACATAAATATCGTCAAATAACTTATCTTGTTTCATGGTTAAGTTTCCTTCTTTAACTAATTCTAATGAACCAGCAAAAATTCCTGCTTTGCCAGTGCGTTTATATTTTGGACCATTTTTAAAATTTTTAGGAATTAAATCATCTAATTTTTTCCAATCAATCAATTTACCAAAAAATTCTCTTATTGTTTTAATACCATCCTCAGCAGTAAATACAGGTAATTTTGGAATATTCATTTTTTGAAAGTCCTTGGTCATAATAATTGTTGAATATGACTTGAGAAGCTCAAATAAACTTAAATTATACTCAGCACTATAAATAGATCTTATATTTCCCTTCATTCCTCTTGATCGAATTTCTCTCCCTAATCTTTTTCTTTTTAACATTTGTTCTGAAAGCAATCTAATTAATTCTAATTTTTTAAGTTGTAATTTTAATTTTTCAGCCACTTCTTGAACTTTAAATTCTTCTTCTGGAGTACCCGGAAGTAATAATTTAGATTTTAAATAAGCTAACCAAGTTGCCATCAATAAATATTCAGATGCAATTTCTAAATTTAAATCTTTTTCTTTTGTAATATAATCGTGAAATTGATCTGCTAACTTTGTAATTGAAATCTCTTCAAGATCTACCTTTTGAGCTTTTGCTAAATCTAAAAGCACGTCTAAAGGGCCATTATAATTATTTATATCAACATTGAATAATGCAGAATCAGAAATAGTCATGCTCAGATATTAACTTAAAATTTTATAAAATAGCGATGTTTTTTTTATTACAAAATTACTAACCTTTGGTGAATTATCACCAACTACCTTCATTTCAGACAATTTGCCATTACAATGAAGAGCAAGATTACAACCTGCACTAAACGTTTTAATAGTATTAGTTTTTAAATCATCTTTTAAACTTTTCATTGATAAATCATCTGAAATTAAAATATTTTTAAAACCAATTTTAGTTCTAATTAAATTTATAATTTTTTTAGAGTGCGTAGCTGTATTTAACTTGTCAATGCTTTGATATATTACATGTGCTGTCATAGCAAAATAGCTTTGTTTTTTCTTGAATGGAAAAAAATCATTTTTATTCAAATAATTTAACTTTTTGGCAACTACAGGAGTAAATTTATGACTATCTACCTTAGCTAATCCATGCCCTGGTATGTGTTTTATCACAGTTCCAATGGAATTTTCATGAAAATAATCAATACAAATATCTCCAATTATAGAGATATTTTTTTTATTTTTTGAAAAAGATCTATCACCAATTATGTTACTAGCTCCTTTAACTCGAAGGTCTAAAACAGGAACAGTATTTATATTAACACCAATTGATTTAAGTAAATACGAAGTCTTATCAATAAATAATTTATAAATAATATTAAATTTTTTCTTATCTTTTGTGAATAAATTGCCAAAATATTCAGAAGTCAAATTATCAAATGAAATGATTTTACTTAATCGGTTTACTCGTCCACCTTCTTGATCAATTAATATTGGGTATTTTTTATCTTTAAATATTTTTTTTATTTTATCAGTTAATTTTTTAGTTTGTTCAATTGAACTTATGTTTCTTGAAAATAAAATAACTCCCCATGGTTTATATTTCTTTAAAAAAGTTATCTCTTTGTTTGATAATGTTGATGATTTTAAACCAACTATAAAGGCTCTTCTGTTACTAATCATTTTCTAAAAGTTTCCAAAAATTAAACTTTTTTTTCTTTTTTTTGTTTGTTTGCTTAACGTATTCTATTACATTTTGTGTGTCGTTTTCCAAAACAGGTAAATTTTTTGAATATAATTTAATTTTTTCATCATTATTTTTATAAGATCTGTATGATTTCTTCTTATTTTCATCTGAGAAATAATATCTACCAGTCAAAAAAATAAATAAAGCGATTACAGCAATAAAGATTAAATACTTAATTTCTTTTAGCATTACATTTTATCTGGTGTTTCTACGCCAACTATATCCATTCCAGATTTTACAACGTTAGATATTGCTTTTAAAAAAATTAATTTATCTGATGAAACTGTTTTTTGATCATTAATAAATCTTTTTTCTGGGTTTTGTTTACCAAGATTCCAGTAAGAGTGAAATTCTGAAGCCAGATCATATAAATAAACAGGTATTCTATGCGGTTCTAATTTTGAACTAGCTGCATCGATGCATTTAGGCCATTCTGAAATCTTTTTTAAAATTTTGATCTCGTCATTTGAATATTCAAAACTAAAATCATCTAATTCAATATTTGAATTTAAATCTTTACCAATATGTCTAAAGACAGATGAAATTCTAGCATAACAATATTGAACATAATATAACGGATTATCTTTTGATTTTTCTTTAACAGCATCAAAATCAAAATCTAATTCGACATCACTACTTCTATTAAGCATGATAAATCTAGTTGCGTCTTTTCCAACCTCTTCAATTAAATCATCAACAGTGATGTAGTCTCCCTTACGTTTCGACATCTTAAATGGTTTGTTATCTTTAATTAATTTTACAAGCTGACTAATTTTACAGATTAATTTATCTTTTTTTCCTGACAAAGCTTCAACTGAAGATGAAATTCTTTTGATATAACCAGCATGGTCTGCACCAAGAATATTTATTAAATAATCAAATTTACGATCAACTTTATTTTTATGATAAGCAACATCGCTTGCAAAATAAGTCCATGTTCCATCTGACTTTTGTAATGCTCTATCTTTATCGTCTCCAAAATCAGTAGATTTAAAAAGTAACTGTTCTCTTTCTACCCAGTTTTTATCGTCTTCTCCTGCTGGAGCTTTAATTTTTCCTTTGTATACAAATTTATTCTTTTCTAAAAATTTTATAACACTCTCTACCTCTTTGTTTGAAACAATACTTTTTTCACTAACGAAATTATCGTGGTTAATTCCTAAACTCTTAAGATTCTTTTTAATTAAAAGTAACGCTTGTTCTATAGATAAAGCTGTTAACTTATCGCTTATTTGCTCATAATCATCAAAATTTAGATCTGAATTATACGAAACTATATTTTTTGCAAAATCGATTAAATAATCTCCTGGATACAAATCAGGATTATCTTTGGGAAATGTTTCGTTAAATTTTACTTCCCTAATTCTAAAATATACAGATTTAGTAAAATTTATAATCTGATTACCATAATCATTTACATAATACTCTTTTGTAACCTTGTGTTTATTAAATATTAAAACATTAGATATAACATCACCTAAAATAGCTCCTCTACAATGGCCAACATGCAATGGTCCGGTAGGATTAGCTGAGACAAATTCAACTAAATAATTATTTTTTTTTTCTTTTTCATTAATTCCAAATTTTTCAGTGTTATCAATTATTTCTTTAATAAAGTTTGACCAAAATGATGGCTTAAATTTAATATTTATGAAACCAGGTTTAGCTACAGATATGTTTTCTATTTGATCGTCACTATTTTTTATATCTGGTGCAAGTTTCTCTGCCAATTCTATTGGAGAGGTTTTATTTAGTTTAGACAAAACCATTGCAACATTAGTTGAAATATCACAATCAAATTTTGGGGGTGGTATTTCAGCATTAATACCATTGAAACTTTCAGGAATGATAAGTTGATTTTTTTTACTAAGCTCAACAATAATTGATTTTATTTTATCTAAATATAATTCAAAAATATTCATTTATGATCGTTATAAAGGTTAATTGCGTATCTATCCGTCATACCAGATATAAAATCTGAAATAGCCCTATATTTGTCTTTAGTCAATTGCTCTTTATTAAGAAATTTTCTAGGATTTGATTTAATTATTTTAAATAATTTCTTAATTATCATTTTACCTCTTTGATTCTTTTTAAGCACCGATTTATTGTCATACATCCTATGTCTTAAAAATGATCTGATCTCATGTTCTGAATTTTGTATTTTATATGAAAAAGAAACTATTAATTGATTTGTTTTTGATACATCTTTTAATGATTTAATTTTAAATTTTTTAATATTTTTTTCTGTGTTACTAAGTAAATCTCTAATCATAATATCTATTGAATCTCTGATGATTTGATAAATAGCAATTTTATAATTTTTTTTATTAATTTTATTTTTATATTTTTGATAAATTTCTTTAAAAAAATCTAATTCAACTAACTCCTCAAGTTTAAACAAGTTTGCTTTAATTCCATCTTGAATATCATGGTTATTATATGCAATATCATCTGATATAGCTGATATTTGAGCTTCTAAAGATGGATACGTATTAAAGTTAATCTTATTTTTGAAAACTTTTGATCCAATTAGTTTATTAATCATGCTTAGATCGTCTACTGGTCCGTTATGTTTTAAAAGTCCCTCTAAAGTTTCAAAAGTTAAATTTAATCCAGCAAATTTGAAATATTTATTTTCTAAAAACATTACAATTCTTAGTGTCTGAAGATTATGATCAAAACCACCATAATTTTCCATACATTCATCTAAAGCATCCTCTCCAGCATGTCCAAATGGTGTGTGACCCAAATCATGAGCAAGACTTAAAGTTTCCGCTAAATCCTCGTTTAATTTTAGATATTTTGCAATTGATCTTGCTATTTGAGCAACTTCAATTGAATGAGTAATCCTTGTTCTAAAATGATCCCCTTCTGTGTTAACGAATACTTGGGTTTTATGCTTTAATCTTCTAAACGATGCGCTATGAATTATACGATCTCTGTCACGTTGAAAAGGAGATCTAAATTTTGAATTAGCCTCTTTATTAAGTCTACCTTTACTTTTAAATACGCCTAACAAAGTGTCTTTTTTCATCCTTTAATTTAAATAATTAAGTATTATATTAGTAATATCAGTGTTCAGTTATGATTAAAGAAATTAAATTTACGGATAAAGCGTTAAAACAAATAGATAATTTGTTATCAAAAAAAGACAAAGGTTCATTCTTCAGAATCGCTATTAAGGGTGGAGGATGTTCTGGTTTTCAATATGAATTTACATTTGATAAATCAAAACAAGATGATGATTTAAATTATCAAAATATTTTAATTGATAAAACTTCAGCTGATTTGCTTAAAGGATCTGAAGTTGATTATGTTTCTGAACTTATAGGTGAGCAATTCAAAATATCTAATCCACAAACCAAATCCTCATGTGGTTGTGGAGTTTCTTTCTCACTTTAATGCTCATTTCATCTTGGAATGTAAACTCGGTAAGAGCAAGAATCGAAAATATCAAAAGCTATTTATTAAAATATAAACCTGATATTTTAATGATGCAGGAAATCAAAACTGAAGATGTTAATTTTCCATATGATGATTTTTCGTCAATGGACTATGAAAGTCATGTATTTGGTCAAAAAAGTTACAATGGTGTAGCAATTATATCTAAAAATAAATTAAAAAATGTCAAAACAGATTTAATTAAGGATAAGTTAAAACAATCAAGAATAATTTCAGCTGAATTTGAACATAAGAAAAAAAATATACAATTAATAAATATTTACACCCCTAATGGTAATCCTGTAGATACTGAAAAATATGATTATAAAAAAAATTGGCTTAATCAATTAATAAAGCAATTAAAAAGTTTGTCTAAAAAAAATTCAAATATTATTTTAGCTGGTGATTTTAATATAATCCCTTCAGCAGAAGATGTGTATAATGTTAAAAGTTTCGAAGACGATGCTTTATACAAACTTGAAATAAGAAAAAAATTTAGAGAAATGATTAATCTTGGTTTTAATGATGTCTACAGACATTTTTATGAAGATAAAGAAGGATATACATTTTGGGATTATATGAGAGGTGCATGGCAAAAAAATAACGGTATGAGGATTGATCATTTTTTAGTCTCAAATTCTATAATTGATCAAATTAAAGATATTAACATTAATAAAGATCCACGTGGAAGAGAAAAGCCTTCTGATCACACACCAATTGAGATTAAATTAGCTTAAAGATTTAATTTTATTTACTAATTCTTCGTTAATATTTCTTGGACCAGTATCCATTCTGTTCTTATGACGTCTTTCTCCAGGTAATCTTACTTCTCCCATTGATTTCATTTTTTCAAAAAATTCCTCAGCATGTTTTTGCCAATTGATACCTGATGTTTTATCTGGGTTAATCGCTAATATAAATTCACCACCACTTGGGGGACCACCATCATTATTATCTTTAGCAGCAGTTTCAAAACTAAAATTATCTCCAACTAATGCACCTGCCATTAATTCTACCATCATTGCAATTGCAGATCCTTTGTAACCACCAAAGGGTAATAAAACTCCACCATCAGCAATTTCCCCTGGATCAGTTGTTTCTTTGCCATCTTTAGTTAAACCAGTGCCAAGTGGAACTTTGTGTCCTTCTCTTTTAGCAACTTGAACTTCTCCCATTGCCATTGAGGCAGTTGCCATATCATAAACAACTGGTGTTTTACCTGGACGTGGCCAGGCAAACGAAATTGGGTTTGTTCCAAATAAAGGTTTTATGGCACCAGCAGGTGCTACAGCAGGCTTGTAAGATGTACAAGCAAACGCAACTAAACCATCTTCTGCTAATTTTTCTGTTTCAGGCCACATAGCAGCCATGTGATGTGAATTATTTATTGCTAATACCGCAACACCATTTTCTTTTGCAGCTTTTACTAATTCTGGCAAACCTTTATTTAAAACAACAGGTGCTAAACAATTATTACCTTCAACTTTTATTACAGATTGAGATATTTTTTTTATTTCAGGTTTCCCTTTACCATTTATCTTTCCACCTTTAAGTCCAATTACATAGGCTGGTAATCTGAATAAACCGTGCGATACAGAACCATCTCTTTCAGCATTTCTAATTAAGTCTGATAAAATTGATGCTGTTTCATCATCACAACCATTTGCCAAAAGAGTTTTTTTAGCTAGTTCAAATATTTCGTCTAAAGTTAATGAAACTGTGCCCATTATTTTGATTTACATTTTTTACATAAACCAAAAAATTCTAAATTGTATTTGTTGTATTTCATTCCAGAGTTATCTGAAAAGTTAGATAAATATTTTGAAAGTTTTAAATTACTTATTTCTGATACATTCTCACAACTTTCGCAAATTGAAAAAGCTGTTGCTTTTGAAACCTGACAGCTTGAATTTTGACAAGCTATAAAAGCATTTCTGCTTTCAATCTTATGAATTTTTCCTATTTCAACTAATTTATCTAATGCCCTGTAAACTTGTAGTGGTGCTTTAATTCCTTTTTTTTGAACATTAAATAGAATTGAATAAGCTTTCATTGGTCCACCAGATTTATCAATGAGGTCAAAAATTATTTTTTGATTTTTGGAAAGGTTTTGTTCTTTTTGCATCTTTAAATTCTTATCAATATGTTATCAGTTTTTCAATTTAATCGATTGTTTTATTTTAAATAAAGACAGTATGAATAATGCTAACGAGGCAGCTATTATTGATGGTCCTGAAGATGTATTAAATTCTAATGAAGAATATAAACCTAATACAACAGACAGTAATCCACCAATAATTGAAAATATTACCATTTTTTGAGGACTATCTGAAATATTTCTAGCCATAGCCGCAGGTATAATTAGCATACCTGTAATTAGTAATAACCCTACTATTTTAATTGATATTGCAATTACAGCAGCCATAAGAATTGTAAAAATAGCTTTTGCTCTATCTGGGTTTAACCCTTCTGCTTCTGCTAACTCATAATTAACTGTAGATGCAAACAATGGTTTCCAAATCAATTTTAGAACTAATAAAATTAATGCTCCACCAGTCCAGATAATTAATAAGTCATCAGTTGTTACAGCTAATATATCGCCAAATAAAAGTCCCATAATATCAAAGCGAATAAAGGTTAAAAAACCTATTACCACTAATCCGACAGCTAATGACGAATGTGCTAAAAGACCAAGCAAAGCATCTCCAGGTAAATTAGTTTTTTTCTGTAGTTGAATTAGAATTAATGCAATTACTGAAGAAATTAAAAACACTGAAATAGCTATATTTAAATCTAAAGTATATGCCATTGTTACACCAAGGAGTGCTGAATGAGCTAATGTATCACCAAAATAAGATAATCTTCTCCATACTACAAAACAACCTAATGGTCCTGTAACAAATGCAATTCCTATTCCTGCAAATAATGCTCTTATAAAAAAATCATCAAACATATTAATTTTTCTTTATTTCTCCCTCATCAGAATGAACGTGGTCATGTTTATGTTCATATACAGAAAGAATTTGAGATGCTTGTTCACCAAATAAGGATTTATATTCATTGTTTTTAGCAACATCCATTGGTGATCCAGAGCAACATACGTGACCATTTAAACAAACAACATGATCAGTTGCAGTCATGACTGTATGTAGATCATGTGAGATTAATAGAATTCCACAATTTAGTGTATCAGAAATTCTTTTTATTAATTCATACAAAGCAATCTCACCAGTATAATCAACCCCTTGGACAGGTTCATCAAGAACTAATAATTCAGGTTTTTTTGAAATAGCTCTTGCGATTAAAACTCTTTGAAATTCACCACCTGATAAATTTCCTAAATTTTTATTCTTAAGATGGATAACACCTGTTAATGTAAGTGCTTCATCTATTGCCTCATCTTTAATATTTTCAGTTAGAAGCATAAAATCATAAACTCTTAAAGGTAAGGTCCAATCAATAGATATTTTTTGAGGAACATATCCAACTTTATTTGTGTATTTCTCAACACTTCCCTCTATGTTTTTGTAAATTCCCAATGCAATTTTTGCGGTAGTACTTTTTCCAGATCCATTAGGTCCAATAAGGGTAACAATCTTTCCTTTTTCAACAGTTAATGAAACTCCTTCCACTAGCCATTTATCATTTTGTTTAAAACCAGCGTTATTTAATTTTACTAATTTACTATTTTCTGAGCTCATATATTGCTTGACTTATAAATGTTATATTATTACATAACGTTATATTATAACAACCAATTAAATTACTTATTATGAAAAATATTAAAAAAATACCGCTTATATTCTCAATATTATCAATTCTAACATTCTTTACACCAGCAAATGCTGAAATAAAAGTAGTTGCTTCTATTAAACCAATTCATTCATTAGCTAGTTACTTAATGGATGGTATTGCTAAACCTGATTTAATAGTTGATGGATATGCATCTCCACACGGATTTGCAATGAAACCTTCTCATGCAAAAATGCTTCAAAATGCTGACCTAATATTCTGGGTTGGTGAAGATTTAGAGAGTTTTTTAGAAAAACCATTGAGTTCAATTGCTAAGAAAGCAGAAAAAATTGAATTAATGGAGACTAAAGGATTGCAAGTATTAAAATTTAGAGAAAGAAATATTTTTGACGAACATGATCATGATGATCACGGACATGACGATCACGGTAAAAAAGAGGATGATCATGACGAACATGGACATGATGACCACGGTAAAAAGGAAGATGATCACGACCATGATGATCATGGGAAAAAAGAAGATGATCACGACCATGACGATCATGGGAAAAAAGAAGATGACCACGATCATGACGATCATGGTAAAAAAGAAGATGATCATGACGACCACGGACATGACGATCATGATGGACATGCGCATGGTGAATTTGATCCACACATTTGGTTGGACCCAATTAATGCAAAAGCTATGTTAAATGAAATGGCAGAACATTTAATTGAAAATGATCCAAAAAATGAAGCTAAATACAAAAGTAATTTAGCTAAAGCTTTACAAGAAATTGATAAACTTACAATTGATGTAATGACTGATTTAAGTAGCAGTGTTGCTTCAATTGTATTCCATGATGCTTATCAATATTTTGAGAAAAGATTTAATGTAAATATATTAGGTGCTTTTACTGTTAACACAGATGTGATGCCTGGTGCAGAACAATTAGCAGAAATCAGAGAGATAATTGAGCACGATAAAGTTGCTTGTGTGTTCTCAGAGCCTCAATTTAACCCTGATATTATTAAAGCTGTCGCAAAAGATATGAATATTAAAACTGGAGTAGTTGACCCATTAGGAGCAACATTAGACCCAGGAAAAGACTTATATTTCAATTTAATTAGAAATATGTCTGCATCTTTCAAAGGTTGTTAATTTAAAATTAGGTTTAATCCGGGAATTTTTTTAAATTCTCGGATTAACAAATAATTATTACTGTTAATTAATTTCACAAAAAACATTGTATTTATTTTAAAGAAGATTTATTTTCTTTCATAATCTGACTATATGAATGATTTAAATTTATTTAAAAAAAATGGCTTTCTTGTTAAAGAAAATCTAATTTCTCAAACAAAGATAAATAAAATTAATAAAATTGTTAATGAAGTAATTTCAAAAGAAAAAAAAAGAAAAAAAACTAATGGTGCAAATGGAACTCAATCCTATAATAATTACCATTTTGTATACAATTCAGGTTCTTCAAAAAATAAAGAAATTTTAAGACTAAATAATCCTCAGAACAGACATAAAGTTTTCTATGAATTATCTAGAGATAAAAGGATTATATCCATAGCTAAAAAATTACTAGGAGGAACAGTTAGATTTCATCTAGGTAAATTAAATTTTAAGCTTCCTAATAAGAAAAAAGGTAGTGAAATTGGATGGCATCAAGATTGGGCTTTTTACCCCCATACAAACGATGATTTAATTACAGTTGGCATATATTTAGATGATTGCTACGAAAAAAATGGGCCACTTAAAATAATAAAGAATTCACACAAAAAAAAATTATACAGCCACCACAGCAGAGAAAATTATTTTGTTGGAAAAATAGATACTAAAAAAAATAGAATTGGAACTAAAGATAGTGTTTCCATAACTGGAACGGCTGGAACAGTAGTATTTTTTCATTGTAGATCAGTTCATGGGTCTGGTCACAATCAAATGAATAACTCAAGACCCTTAATTTTATTTGGTTATAGAGCCTGTGATGCGTGGCCATTAATCAATGATGGAAACCCTCATCCTGAAGTTGATTTAGAAAATTATGATAAAAATATCATTGTAGGAAATAAATCAATAAAACCAAGATTAAATAAAGTTCCAACCATAATCCCACTGCCTAAGAAGAAACATTATGTTTCTATCTATGAACTTCAAAAAAATTAAACTATAAAATTAAAATCTTTCTTTTAGTTAACCTCAATATTTTATAAATAGAACAATTATTTAAAAAATTTAGAGAGGAAATCATGTTTATTAAAAAATATCTTAAGTGGATAAGTACATTTTTGGTACTAACAGGAATACTTTTAACTAATTTAAATATATATCCATTAAATATATATTTTCATGGATTAGGAGTTATTGGATGGACTATTGCTGGTTTTATTAGCAAAGATAAGGCTATCTTAACTAATTTTGGATTACAAATACCTTTATTTTTAATAGGAATTTATAAAATCATAATTTAATGAAAAATATACTGTTTGTATGTACAGGCAATTCTGCAAGAAGCATCATAGCTGAAAGTATTATTAACAATAAATATTCATATAAGTTTAAAGCTTACAGTGCTGGTAGTAATCCTACAGGAAAAATTAACGAAAATATCAAATTATATTTAACTAAAATAAAAAATTTTAATCTTGAAAATTATTATTCAAAAAATTTTGAAATATTTTTAGATAAGAAATTTAATATAGATCATGTAATTACAGTGTGTAATAACGCAAATAACGAGGTTTGCCCTATTTGGCCAAACAATAACAAAATTATTCATTGGGATATTGAAGATCCTGTATCAAAATTTAAAAATTCCGATGAAAATCAGATAAACGAAATAATTAATATGACTTATGATAAAATAAATGAAAAAATTAATATTTGGTTAAATAATGAAAATTAAAAAAAAGATATTAATTGGTGAATTTTTAGGAAGTTGTTTTCTTGTCATGATTATTGTTGGATCTGGGATCATGGCAGAAAATCTAACTAATGATGATGGCATTAGGCTTTTAGCTAATACAATTGCTACTGGAGCTGGATTATTTGTCTTAATCACAGCCTTTGCTGATATTTCAGGGGCTCATTTTAATCCTTTTGTAAGTCTTGCGATGTTTTTTAGAAAAAAAATTAAAGGTAATCTTTTAAAATATTACATTCCTGCACAAATATCTGGTTGTTTATTAGGAGTAATGTTTGCAAATGTCTTTTTTGAACACAGTCTTTTAGAGTTATCAACTAAAAATAGAGATGGGTTGCATATATTTGTTTCTGAAATTGTAGCAACTTTTGGTCTAATATTTATAATTTTTGCAACTCTAAAGGACGGAAAAACAATAGTTGCTATTAGCGTAGCAACATATATTTCCGCAGGTTATTGGTTTACTTCATCAACATCTTTTGCAAATCCAGCTGTATCTATAGCTAGAACATTTACTGATTCTTTTACTGGAATTAATTATCTTAATACACCAACCTATATTTTAGCTGAATTTATTGGATTAATTTTAGCAGCGTATATTCTTAAAATTATCTATAAATAACACAACTTATATATGTAAATTATATTAAAATTTTATTTACATAATTTTAAAATATTATATTTAAGGCGAATCCACATAAAGTTTCTCAAAATAAAATAATTCACTTATAGACTTCTCTTTAACTTAGACTAAAGATTGATGAATCTTCTATTTGATTCTCAAATAAATAAATTTAATCGTAGAATTTTTGACATTTAATGAATATTTACTTTCTCAAGTCATGAAACGGCACCGAAAATAATAATATATAGGAGAATAAATGGATATGACTTTAGTATACACAGTTATAGGGTTTGCCCTAGCTGGATATAGCGTAATCGCTAATGACTCAATTCAAACACTTGGTACCTTTATAGCCTCAAAAAAGAAGTGGTTTAAATGGTATATACTAGCTGGATCAGCATCTGCTGTTATGATTTTTGCGTTAGCTTGGGGATGGTATGCGTATAATGGTGATATTTCTTACGGAAGATTAACTAGAATACCTTATCAAGAGATTCAATGGTATCATGCAGTAGCACCTGCGATACTGTTATTATTAACAAGAATTGGAATACCGGTATCAACAACCTTTTTGGTTCTTTCAGCATTTGCTTCAACAGTTGTGTTAGAAAAAATGTTGTTAAAAAGCGTTGTAGGTTATGGATTAGCAGCAATGGTTGCTTATATAGCCTGGATAGCAGTATCAAAGTTCATTAATGAAAAATTTGATGAAGTAGACGATAAATGGAGAGGATTTTGGAGAAACTCTGTTTGGATTTCATCAGGTTGGTTATGGTGGGTTTGGTTATCTCACGATGTAGCTAACATTGCAGTATATCTGCCTAGGCAATTAGATTTATCATTACTTTTAATTGTAATGGCTTATTTTACTTCTTTGTTATTTTACATTTTCTACATTCAAGGTGGACCAATTCAAAAAGTTGTTCTTGAAAAAACAGGAACAAGATATGCAAGATCAGCTACAATTATTAATGTTATTTATGCTGCTGTTTTATTCTACTTTAAAGAGCTTAATGATTTACCAATGTCAACAACATGGGTGTTCGTTGGGTTATTGTGTGGTAGAGAACTTGCAATATCAACCATGAATAAAGACTATAAATTTAAGTATGTCTTTCCTCTTATTGGTAAAGACTTTCTTAAAATGATTTTTGGATTAAGTGTTTCAGTAGGTATCGTTTTAGCGATCCACTACATTATTATCCCAAATAACTGGTTTTAAATAAATCTTTATGGTCGTGTTATATTATTTAACACGGCCATACACATCCTGATATCTAACAATATCACTTTCTTTCAAAATTGAGCCAATTTGAGCTTCAACAATTTTAACAGGTTTTTTTCCTGAATTTTGAACTCTATGGATTGCTTCTAATGGAATGAATATATGTTCACCTGGCTTTTTAATTATAATATCTTTATTAAGAGTTATTTTTGCATTTCCTTGTGTGACCAACCAATGTTCAGCTCTATGATGATGTTTTTGTAAACTTAAGATGCCTTTTGGTTTTACATATAGTTCTTTTATTAAAAACTCTTTTCCTTCAAATAAATTAGTGTATCTACCCCATGGACGGTAATAGATATTTTTTTTCTTAATATATTTGTTTTTATTTTTGTCATACATCTTTAGAATTTCTTTCCAGCTACCAAGATCTGACCAAGGAATGTCTAATTTGATAGCGTTAATTTGTTTGGTTTTTTCTAAAATTGCATAATCAAATGATTTGGCGATTGCTTTTATAAATGAAGCTTTATTTAAGCGATAAGTATTAGCTTTATATTTTGCTTTATTAACTGCATTTACACAATTTTTATAAGTTTTAGGCTGATATTTTTTAAAGTTATTAATAATTGAATCTTTTCGAAGATAAAACATCCCTGAATTCCAATAACCTTTATTCTTTATAATTTGTTTTGCTTTAGCTTCTTTTGGTTTCTCAATAAATCTAGTTACTTTATTGATATTACCTTTAATTTTTTTAGTTAAAAAATAACCGTAATCACTCGTTGGAGATTTAGGTTTAATTCCAAAAACAAATATATTTTCTTCATTAAGATTTGATTTATTTTTATTTATCGCCTTATTAAAAATACTCATTTTTTCAATCAAATGGTCTGCTGTAAAAAACATTAAAGGTTGATTGTCTGGAATATCTTTAATTAAAGCTGTACTTAATATAGCTGGTGCAGTGTTTCTTTTAGCTGGTTCAACAACAATTTTATATTTACTTATTTTGTTTTTTCTTAAATGCTGTTTTACTTTGCTTAAGTATTTCTTATTAGTGCTAATAATTGGAGAGTCATAAATTGATGCTTTTGTTCTCTCAAGTGTTTTTCCAAGCAAAGTCCAATTACCAAAATCAATAAACTGTTTTGCTTGATGATTTTTAGAGTTAGGCCAAAGTCGAGTTCCAGCACCTCCACATAAAATAACTGGACGAATTTTCATTAAATTTCTGAATAATCCTTAACTTCTTTTTTCTTACCTGGATGTGTTGGTGCACCTAAATACGCAGGTCCAACTGTTTGTGCATATTTCCATAAAGTACCTGATCCAAAATCTGATTTTCTAGCCTTCCATTTTCTTTTTCTTGCAGCCATTTCTTTTTTAGAAAGTCTTACATTTATCGTTCCTTTTTTGGCATCGATATCAATGATATCTCCTGTACGTAAAAGGCCTATAGGACCCCCTAGAGCGGCCTCAGGGCCCACGTGACCGACACAAAAGCCTCTGGTAGCTCCAGAGAACCTACCATCAGTAATAAGGGCTACTTTCTCACCTTTTCCCTGTCCATAAATTGCACTTGTTGTCGATAACATTTCTCTCATACCTGGACCTCCAACAGGTCCTTCGTATCTAATTATAATTACGTCACCATCGTTATACTTTTTGCTTTGAACCGCTTTCATTGCACTTTCCTCATTCTCAAAGCATCTTGCTTTACCAGTAAATTGTAATTTCTTAAGTCCTGCAACTTTAACAATTGCACCTTCTGGTGCTAAGTTTCCTTTTAATCCAACAACTCCTCCTGTAGGAGATAATGGATTTTTATAAGATCTCATTACTTTTTGTTTTGGATTAAATTTAATTCCTTTTAAATTTTCCTTCATAGTTTTTCCTGTAACCGTCATGCAATCACCATGAATATATCCACCTTCATATAAAGTTTTTAATAACATTGGAACACCACCTGCTAACCACATATCTTTAGCAACATATTTTCCACCTGGTTTTAAATCTGCAAGATAAGGTGTTCTTTTAAAAATTTTAGCAACGTCCATTAAATCAAATTTAATTCCTGCTTCATTTGCAATAGCGGGTAAATGTAATCCTGCATTTGTTGAACCACCAGTAGCAGCAACAACTGTTGCAGCATTTTCTAAAGCTTTTCTTGTAACTATATCTCTTGGTTTAATTCCTTTTTTCAAAAGGTTCATAACTGTTTTACCACTAGCTTTTGCGTATTTATCTCTGTCTTCATATGGAGCTGGTGTTCCAGCTGAATAAGGAAGTGCTAATCCAATAGCTTCAGATACACATGCCATAGTATTTGCAGTAAATTGACCTCCACAAGCACCTGCACTAGGACAAGCAACTAATTCTAATTTTCTAAGTTCTGCAGCAGACATTTGACCTGTTGAATGTTTTCCAACCGCCTCAAATACATCTACAACTGTAACGTCTTTTCCTTTATATTTGCCTGGAAGGATTGATCCCCCATATATAAATACACTCGGTACATTCAATCTAACCATAGACATCATTAGACCTGGTAAAGATTTATCACATCCAGCAATCCCTACTAATGCATCATAACAGTGACCTCTGACAGTAAGTTCTGCTGAGTCTGCAATTACTTCTCTAGATATCAATGAAGATTTCATTCCTTCATGACCCATTGCGATACCGTCTGTTACAGTAATTGTACAAAATTCTCTTGGAGTTCCACCATTTGCTCTAACTCCTTTTTTAACTGATTGAGCTTGTCTCATTAAAGCAATGTTACATGGAGCGGCCTCATTCCATGTAGAAACCACGCCAACAAAGGGTTTGGCCACATCTTTTTCAGTTTCACCCATAGCATAATAAAAAGATCTATGTGGAGCTCTATCTGCCCCTAGTGATGTATGTCTGCTTGGAAGTTTCTTTTTATTGAATTTAGCCATTATATACCCTTTATTGTTACTGATATTTTCTCAATATCATTCTTTAAATTATTATAATTATTTTTTTCTTGTTCAACAATCTCTTTTGGAGCACGATCTACAAAACTTTTGTTCTCTAATCTTTGAGATATTTTATTCATCTCATGCTCTAATCTACTTTGTTTGTTTGTTAAATTTTCTTTTATTAATTTTAAATCAACATCTTTATCAAAATAAATTTTAAACAAATCACCAGAAACAACCATTGTCGCAGCTGGTTTATCTAAATCCTTATCTAATATGCTGTTTATTCTTCCTAGTTTTTTTAGAATAATTTCATTCGTACTAATAAAGTCTTTTTGATTTTTATTAATATTGCTTATTGATACATCAATAAATGAGCCTGGGCTTACATTTAGCTCATTTTTAAATGATCTAATCTCTGAAATAATGTTAATGATATTTTCAACCTGTTCAGTGCTACTATCCCTATTTATTTCGCCAGATAACCAATTTTTAAGCATTAAATAATCACTACCGTCATTATCAAATTTATTTTTAAGCCAAATTTCTTCAGTAACAAATGGGATAAAAGGGTGTAACAAAATCAAAATTTGTTTGAATACGAAGGATGATACTTTTTTAACCTCTGTTTTAGCTTTTTCATCATCTGAAAAGAGTATTGTTTTAGATAGTTCTAAATACCAATCACAATAAGAATGCCATGCAAATTGATAAGCATTTTTAGCTGCTTCATCAAATCTATAATCTTTAAGATTTTTTTCGATTTTATTTTTAGTTTCAATAAGTTCTGAATAAATCCATTTGTTGATATTTACATTTAAACTAGGAACTTTATCTATATCTTTAAAATCACATTCATTAGTGATTAAAAAATTATTTGCATTCCATAATTTGTTTAAAAAATTTCTATAGCCTTTAACTCTATCCTCAGAAAGCTTAACATCTGTTCCTGGTGAAGCCATTGACAACAAAGTAAATCTAAGTGCATCTGCACTATATTTTTCAATTAAATCCAAAGGATCAATTACGTTTCCTTTCGATTTAGACATTTTCTGCCCCTTTTCATCTCTAACTAACGCATGAACATAAATATCCTTAAACGGTTCTTTGTTCAAAAATTCAGTTCCAAACATAATCATTCTAGCTACCCAAAAAAAAATAATATCAAAACCTGTAACTAATACTGATGTTGGATAAAATTTATCAACATACTTATTATCATCTGGCCAACCAAGTGTAGCAAAAGGCCATAAGCCAGATGAGAACCAAGTGTCTAAAACATCTGGATCACGATTTAATTCAACATCTTTACCATAATGTTTTTTAGCTTGAAGTTTTGCATCACCCTCATTTTCTGCAACAAAAATTTTTTCATCAGGACCATACCAAGCAGGTATTTGATGTCCCCACCAAAGTTGTCTTGAAATACACCATGGTTCTATATTGTTCATCCATTGAAAATAAGTTTTTGACCAATTCTCAGGAAAGAAATTTGTCTTTTTTGAATTAACAACTTCTTTAGCTTTAACTGATAATTTACCTGCATCAGCAAACCATTGTTCTGTTAGGAAAGGTTCAATTATTGAATTAGATCTATCTCCATAAGGAACTTTATTTTTAATATTCTCTTCTTTAACAAAAAATTCTTTTTCTTTAAGTTCTTTTAATATTTTTTTTCTTGCCTCAGACCTATCAAGGCCTACATAAGTTTGTGGAGCATTTTTATTTATTTTACCTGCTTCAGTAAAAATATTTATAATTTCAAGATTGTTTCTTTGCCCAACTTCATAGTCATTAAAATCATGAGCTGGAGTTATTTTTAATGCTCCAGTTCCTTGCTCAGGATCCGCATAGTCATCCTCTATAATTTTTATTTTTCTTCCAACTATTGGAATAGTAGCTGTTTTACCAACAAAAGATTTAAATCTTTCATCTTTTGGATTAACAGCAATTGCTGTATCGCCTAACATCGTTTCAGGTCTTGTTGTTGCAATTGTAATAAATTCTTCAGTCCCATCTATTGGATATCTGATGAAATAAATTTTGGAATTTACCTCTCTTTGGTCTACCTCTAGATCTGAAATTGCTGTTTTTAGAACTGTGTCCCAATTAACCAATTTCTTATCTTTATAGATAAGTCCTTTATTATATAGATCCACAAAAACCTTGATTACTGACTTTGATAAATTCTCATCCATAGTGAAAGCATTTCTCGACCAATCACAAGAACAACCAAGTTTTTTTAATTGGTTAATTATTATGTCGCCATATTGCTCTTTCCATTCCCAAACTTTTTCAATAAATTTTTCTCTACCAATTTCATTTTTATCAATTTTTTCAGAACTTAATTTTTTTTCCACTAAAGCCTGTGTAGCTATACCAGCATGGTCTGTACCTGGTTGCCATAATGTTTCATAATTATTCATTCTGTGATAACGAATTAATAAATCTTGAATAGAATTATTGAGAGCATGACCCATATGCAAACTGCCAGTTACATTTGGTGGAGGAATTACAATTGAGAATTTTTTTGAATTTTCTTTAGGTTTAAAAAGACCATTTTTTTCCCAATAAGAATAAATTCTATTTTCTACATCAGAATGTATATATTTATCGCTACTCATTGATTTTAAAGTTTATAATTTAATAATCTAAATTAACAATAATCAATTTGGATCGTTATTTAATAGACTAATAGAAAAAATTTATTATAAAAAGGCATCTGTAGCTATTAGCTAATAATAAGATGGCAACGTGGCGGAATGGTTACGCAGAGGATTGCAAATCCTTGTATCCCGGTTCGATTCCGGGCGTTGCCTCCAAAAAAAATCTTGTTTTAGTTATAAAAAAAAGTAAGTTTGCTTTTTACATTCCTCGGTAGCTCAGTTGGTAGAGCAGTTGACTGTTAATCAATTGGTCGCAGGTTCGAGTCCTGCCCGAGGAGCCACAAAAAATTATAGAAAAATTCTTAAGCTAAAAATTAAATATTTGGTCTTAATAAAATTTAAATTAAACTGCTTTTGAAATTCCTGAACCTGAAATTTGTAAAGATTTATTAAATTTTAATTTTTGATCAGCATTAAGTTCTGAATATAATTTTACTAAAAAATTATAATTAACACTCATATGACCTTCTTGTGATTTTTCTAAATTTACTAGGTATTCTGAAAAATCTTCAAAGAAATAATTAATTGGAACTTTTAAATAATTTGCAAGTTGAAGTAATCTTATTGAACTTACACCGTTAGTTCCTTTTTCATATTTTTGAATTTGTTGAAATGTAACATTTATTGCTTTAGCTACTTTTGTTTGAGTTAAACCTAAAGCTAATCTTCTAAGCTTAAGCTTGTTGCCCAAGTGTTTGTTGAAATTATCTTCCATTAAGACCCCTCTTAATTAAATTTTATATTGCTCATTCAACCTATTTATTAATGCTACTGCAATAGAAAAATTTATTTTTTTTTCAAAGAAAATTAGGTTTATTAAAACACTGTCAAGCATTAGTTGAACGTGAATTTAATATATTTAGATTGAACATATGTAAAATTATGGCTTATAAATTATATATTTTTATAAAATTTGACTTAAAAATAGCTTAGTTCTGTCATTCTTTGGGTTCGCAAAAAACTCTTTAGTTTCAGCTCTTTCCACAATCATTCCTTCATCCATAAAAATAACCTCATCGGCTACCTCTTTAGCAAATCCCATCTCATGTGTAACAACTATCATTGTCATACCTTGGTTTGCTAAATCAACCATTACGTCTAAAACTTCTTTAATCATCTCTGGATCTAGAGCTGATGTAGGCTCATCAAATAACATTATTTTAGGTTCCATGCAAAGAGCCCTAGCTATTGCAACCCTCTGTTGCTGACCACCTGATAATTGACCAGGAAATTTTTGCGCTTGATCTAGAATTTGAACTCTTTCTAAATGTTTTAAAGCTAATTCTTCAGCTTCTTTCTTTGGCATCTTTTTCACCCAAATAGGTGCAAGTGTACAATTATCTACAATAGACAAATGTGGAAATAAATTAAACTGTTGAAACACCATTCCAACCTCTGCTCTAATTTGCTCAATATTTTTTGTATCTTCTGTTAAAGTATTTCCATCTACAATGATGTCACCTTGTTGATGCTCCTCTAATCTATTAATACATCTAATTAAAGTTGATTTACCTGATCCTGATGGGCCACAAACTACAATTTTTTCTTTAGGCTTAACCTCTAAATTTATATCTTTTAAAACTTGGAAATCACCAAACCATTTATTTACATTTTTTATTTGAATAATACTTTCAGACATAATTTATCGCTCTGTTTTATATTTCTGTTCTAAATTATAACTATACTTACTCATTGCATAACAAATAATCCAGAAAATTATTGCAGCAAAAACATAACCTTCCATAGCAAAACCTAACCACTCTGGATTAGTTTTGGCTAAATTTAACATTCCTACTATTTCTAATAGACCAACCACAAATATAAGGGGAGTATCTTTAACTAAAGCTAAAAAAGTATTAGCAATTCCTGGAATTACTAATTTTAAAGCTTGTGGTAGAATTACAAATATATGCATTCTCCAATAACCCATTCCTAATGATTTTGCTGCCTCATATTGACCACGAGGCAATGCTTGTAATCCACCTCGAATAACTTCAGCAACATATGCGGCTTCAAATAAAGAAATTGCTATTATGCATCTCACTAATTTATCTATAAAAAAATCTGCAGGTAAAAACATTGGAAACATTACGGCAGACATAAATAAAACTGTTATTAATGGAACGCCTCTCCAAAATTCGATAAATCCAATTGATATATATCTTATTAACGGAAAATCAGATCTTCTACCTAACGCAAATGCCATTCCTATTGGAAAACAAAAAATTAAACAGAAAAAAGAAATTATAAAAGTAAGCGATAATCCACCCCAAGCTCCAGTTTCAACCCAATTTAATCCATCAAGTTTACCTAGTTCGATTAATTCCTCATAAAAAATAAAATATTTTAAAGCTATGTAGAGGGTAATTGGTACAAATATAAAATAATAAAATTTAAATTTACTTGGAATAAAAAAACCAATAATAATTGAGATTACAGCTGCAATTATTCCGTAAGAAAAGTCAAAGAATACTGGACCACCAGATATAAAAAAGAAAATAAATAGGAATGCTATAAATGGATAAATTACAACATAATATAAAGTTAAAAATTTTTTAAATTTTTCTGTGGCGAAAAACCCAACAGAGCCTAATAGTGCTAAAGCTATAAAAGATAAATTTATCCTCCATTGTTCAGCATTAGGATACATTCCATACATAAATCTTCTGAACCATACTTTAATGTAGGTCCAACAAGCACCAGTTCCAGAACACACATCTTTACTTTCACCTGCAAAACTTGCATCAACAACAAACCAACTTAAAATTGGTGGTGTAGATTTAATAATTATAAAAATAATTAATAAAGATAAGATTGCGTTGAAATTATTTGTATTAATATTTTTATTAACTAGATCTAAAAACTTATAACCACTATGCTCTATTCTTATAAAATGTAATCCTATAAATCCTAATATAAGTGGAATTATAAAGCTTAATGATGATGGTAAAAACCCAGTAATATTTAAACTAAAAAATGAATTTAGAAAAACATCAAAAACACTTATAACAAATAAAAAAGAACCCATGTATAAAAAGGTATTTATGTTTTCTTTGTTAGGTTTTAAAAAATTAATTTTTGACATTTATTTTTCTTTAATTGCAATTTTTTTATTATACCAATTCATTAAAATGGATATTGAAATACTTAAGCTTAAGTAGGTAAGCATTGTTATTGAAACTATTTCAATTGCTTTACCAGTTTGCATAAGTGCTGTACCTGCAAAAACAAGTACTAAATCAGGATAAGCTATAGCAGCAGCTAATGATGAATTTTTAGTTAAATTTAAATATTGGTTAGTTGTTGGTGGAATAATAATTCTCAATGCTTGTGGCATTACAACTAATTTTAAAACTTGATTAGGATTTAATCCAATTGATGCAGCAGCTTCTTTTTGACCTTTACCTACACCTTGTATTCCTGCTCTTACACACTCTGCAATAAAAGTTGCTGTATATAAAGCTAATGATAAAGTTAAAGCTATTAATTCGGGGGGTAAACTTACACCACCTTCATAAATAAACGATGTTGTTGCTAATTGCTTGAGTTTAGGTATTTCAAAAGACAAACCTACTCCGCCCATTAAAAAACTTAATAAAGGCAATATAAAAATTAAACCTAGTGATATCCAAAATACTGGTAACTGTTTACCTTCTGTTTCTTGAACTTTTCTTGCATGAATTCTAATTACTACAATTGCAATAATTGCTGCAACTATTGAATATAAGAAGACATTAAGATTTTCCCAAATAAATGCTGGTACATACAAGCCTTTAATTGTTAAGAAAAAAACACCCAATATTGGATCTGCATCTTGAGGTAAAGGTAAAGCTCTTAAGGCAGCAAAGTACCAAAAAAATATTTGTAAAAGTAATGGGATGTTTCTAAAAAATTCAACGTAAAAAGCAGCAAATTGATTTATTAAATAATTTGGAGATAATCTTGCTACACCAACTATAACACCTAGAATTGTTGCAAAAATAATTCCTATTACAGAAACTAAAATAGTATTCAGCAAACCAACCAGATACGCTCTGAAGTAAGAGTGAGATCCATCATATTCAATAAGCGAAAATTGAACATCAAAAGAAGATTCTTGTGACAAAAATCCATAACCAAAATCAATACCTCTATTTTCCATATTGATTTGAGCGTTATACGTAAAAAAACCAAAGACCAAAACTACAACTAAAACAGTTACTAATTGAGGTAAAATTTTTTGTAATTTCAGGTTCATTTGAACGCTTATAAAAAAAAGGGCTAGAAAAATCTAGCCCTTTTTAATTAGTTAAATATTCAATTATCTTGCAGGTGGTACGTAAAGAATTCCACCTTTAGTCCATAATTCATTTGGACCTCTATCAGGTAAAATTCCAGTGTCCGCTATATTTCTTTTATAACTTTCACCATAGTTACCAACTTGCTTAATAATTCTTAAACTCCACTCATTGTCTAGACCAAAAGCAGCACCTAACTCACCTTCAGCACCAACCAATCTTTTTACAGCTGGATTATCTGAAGTTTTCATTGAGTCTGCGTTTGCAGAAGTAATTCCATACTCCTCAGCTTCAATCATAGCATTTAAAGACCATCTAACGATATCTTCCCACACAGAATCACCTTGTCTAACAACTGGTCCTAAAGGTTCTTTAGAAACAGTTTCAGGTAATACGATGTGTTCATCAGGATTAGACATTTTTGTTCTTTGTGCAGCAAGACCTGATTTATCAGTAGTGTATGTATCACATCTACCAGCATCATAAGCAGCTACGACTTCATCAGCCTTTTCAAAAGCAACTGGTTCATAAGAAATTCCTTTAGAGTTAAAGAAGTCTCTCATGTTCAACTCAGTTGTTGTACCAATGTTTGTACAAGCTGAGATACCATCTTTGAATTGGCTTGTTGAAGTAATACCAGAACTTTTTCTAACCATGAAACCTTGACCATCGTAGAAATTTACACCTACAAAAGTAAGCCCGATATCAGCATCTCTAGAAAGAGTCCAAGTTGTGTTTCTTGATAAGATATCTATCTCACCAGAAGTTAAAGCTGTAAATCTTTCTTTAGCACTTAGTGGTGTAAACTTAACTTTGTTCGCATCACCTAGAACTGCAGCAGCTACCGCTCTACATACATCAACATCTATACCAGTCCAATTTCCTGCTGCATCTGCGTTAGAAAATCCTGGTAGACCTTGAGATACTCCACATCTTACAAAACCCTTCTTTTGAGTGTTTTTAAGTGTTTTAGATTTTTTAGCAGCCATAGTTTCTGTTGTAAAAGCAAACAACACTGCAACCATAGCAACTAAAGAAGTTAATTGTTTTAAGTATTTAAACATTATTCTTCCTTTATGTTATTTTTATTTGTTAACAAATAATTCAAAATTACTTTTGAATATTTTTAATTTAATCACGTTAGAAATTACTCTTCAAGATAAATTAATTTGTAAAAACAAATTTATAATAATTCTAGTCAAGTAAAATCTTCTGACAATAATTGGTTAAAATGCAAGAAATGGCGCGCCCTGAAGGATTCGAACCTACGACCCTCGGTTTAGAAAACCGATGCTCTATCCAGCTGAGCTAAGGGCGCAATTATATTCAATTAACATATATAATATTTCACTAATATTTAAACAGAAATTTTTTTGCAATTAATAATAATGTTAAAAGCTCAACTCTTCCTACAACCATAAATATAATTAGAAATATTTTAATTAAATAATGTAAACTATTAAAGTCAATTTCTGAAATCCCATATGCAGACGAATTTACCGTATTCATTAAAGTTAAAACAGCTAATTTAAATGAATTTTCAAATTCTAAATTTCCAAATGACAATATAATTGTTAATGAAAATAGAGAAATAATGAATATTAAAACTGTCAAAAAATATTTATTTATATCATCAGTATCGAAATTGATTTTAGAAAAAGCAAGTTTATTCATAAATACATTTTTTGGTCTACTAAATGAGAGAATTTGATTAATGGAATATTTAGTAAGTGAATATATTTTTAAGAATCTTAAACCAGAACTTGTTGAAAAAAAAGAACCTCCAATAATTACAAGAATTAAAAATACAATATTTAAATTTTTTTGATCAATGTTCATTGAAATACCAATGTTAGAAATACTACTTACTAATGAGAAAAAATTATTAGTAAAATTATTATCATAACTAAAAAATACAAAAAAAATACTTACTACAGCTATAAAATAAAAGAATAAATGAATATCCTCATAAAAAAAATTCAAATTTTTATTTCTTAAAAATAAAAGATTGTAAGTAAAAAAAATACTGAAAAAAGAAATTAGCATTAAAATTGAAAAAATAATTATTTGTGAATTGTAAACAAGAATTGTCGAAATATCATTTACAGGCAAGAAACCACCTGAGGAAATAATTGTCATTGCTAAATTTAGAGAGTTAAATGATCTAATTCCAAAAATATTTAAAACTAAAAAAATTGATATTGTTAGACCTGAATATAATAAAAAAATTTTAATTGTCTGTTTCAAAATTTCAGATGAGTTAAAAGAAAGAAAATTTGTTAAAGATTTTTTTAAACTTTCATCATAAATGTCAATAAGAAAAATTATTGAATATAAAAAATACAAACCTCCAATCCATTGTATAGAAGATCTCCATAATATTAATCCGGGATCAATATGTTTAATATTTTCAAAGATTGTAAAGCCAGTAGAGGTAAAACCTGAAACAGTTTCGAAATAAGCGCTTAAAAAGGTAAGATTATATATACTAAAATAAAATGGAATTGACAAAATTAATGGCATTAAAAAATAGCCCAGTAAAACTGTAAGAATTTTTTCAAATACTGTAGGTTTTTTATTTGTAATGTTTATTTTGTAAAAAATTAATCCAATTAATGTAGATGTTATTAGACTAAAAAAATAAGTATTTAAATTTAAATATAAATTAAAATAATAAGAGTAAAGAATATTTAAAAATGAAAAAAGTGAAATTAAAATAAAAAAAAAACTCAAATATTTTACTCTAAATAATGACATTCAATTAAATAGAACTTATCCTAAATATATTTTCCACTACTGAAATAGAGTCTTTTTTTGCTAAAAAAACTATCTTATCTTCTTTTTGAAATACAAAATTGGATCTAGGTATAATAACTTTGTTTTCTCTTAAAATGGCCCCTATTCTTATTTCCTCAGGCAAATTTGAATTTTTTAATTCTTTATTAATCAATTCAGATGTTTCGATAATTTCAGCTTCAATTACCTCATATTCACCATTCATAATTGTGTAAGCTGTTTCAATAGTGCCCTTGTGAACATGCTTCAAAATACTTGAAACAGTATTCATTCGTGGATCTATTAAATCGTCGATTTTTAAAGAATTTTGTAGCAAAGAATAATTTGGTTTGTTTATTAGTGCCATAGTTCTTTTATCATTCATTTCTTTTTCATCTTTTGCAAATTTTTCAACAAGAACACTTACCATTAAATTATCTTCATCATCATTCGTTAAGGCAAGAACAGTTTCAGATTCCTCTAAATTAGCCTCTGCTAATACCTCTTCATCTAATGCATTACCATTAATAACAATTGTATTGTTTAATTCGTTTGCAAGAAATTCTGCTCTCTCTTTGTTTTTTTCTATGATTTTGACTCTTACACTATCTAAACTTTCTTCCAAATTTTTTGCTAAATTAAATCCTATATTTCCTCCACCAACTATCAAAATCTTTTTAGAGATTTTTTCATCATGTCCAAAAGCATCAAGTGTTTCAGACATTTGGGAAGAATTAATTAATACGTAAATCTTATCTTTTTTTTTTATATCATCATTTTTTTTAGGAATAATAAACTTATCATCCCTTATAATTCCAATTATATTAGCGTCTAAGTTGGGATATTTTTTAGTTAAATCATTTAATTTAATATTTATTAAATTACATTTCTCGTTAATCAAAATTTCTAAAAGTCTTATTTTGTTCTCTGCAAATGGAACACTGTCAAGTGCACCAGGTGCTTCTAGTTTTCTTTGAATAGATTTAGCAATTTCTTTTTCTGGTGAAATAATTACGTCAATAGGTAAATTTTCTTTATTATAAACCCTTGTAAATTTTGGATTTAGATAATCTTGAGATCTAATTCTTGCAATTTTCTTAGGAATATTAAATATTGAGAAAGCTATTTGGCAAATAACCATATTAATTTCGTCATTTCTTGTTACAGCAATGATCATATCTGTTTCAGCTGCATTAGCCTTTTCAAGTATTGATGGATACGTACCTTTCCCAACAATTGCCTTTACATCCAAAGCATCATCAATTTTTTGAATATCTTCGCTAGAAGGATCTATTACCGTAATTGAATGACCTTGTTCACTAAGCTGCTTAGCTATTGTGTATCCTACTCTTCCAGCCCCACAAATGATTATGTTCATTTAATTAAATTCTTTTATCCCTAAGCCTTTTAATTTTCTGTGCAAAGCACTTCTTTCCATTCCAACAAAATTTGCCGTTTTAGATATGTTCCCATTAAATTTTTTTAATTGAATAGTTAAATACTCCTTTTCAAATTTTTCTCTAGCCTCTTTTAATGGCACAGATAGGCTATTTTCAGCTAAATGGTCATCAAAATTATTATTTTTTAAAGATTCTTTTATTATAGTTGAAATTTTTTCTTTTGTGTCTGGTTGCAAAATTGCAATTCTCTCTATTAAATTTCTTAATTCTCTTACATTCCCATGCCAGTTATGGTTTAAGATATAATTATTATTCTCATCTATTTCTAACTCTTTAATTTGATAATTATCAGATATTTTTTTTGAAAAATATTTTATTAAAAGTGGAATATCACTTATTCTCTGATTTAATGGTTCAATGTTGATTTCAAAAACGTTTATTCTATGAAACAAATCTTCTCTAAAATTACCAATTTCAATTTCTTTTTTTAAATCTTTATTTGAAGAACAAATTAATCTAACATCTACTGTAACATCATTACTTCCATTTACTCTCTTAAATTTTTGATCAGTTAAAACTCTAAGTATTTTAGATTGAATATCTAAAGGAATTTCAGAAACTTGATCAATCAAAAGTGTACCTTTATTTGCTTTTTCAAGTGCACCATAAGATATAGATCCATTTTCTTTTTCCTCTCCAAACAATTCAAGCTCATACTTGTTAAAATCCAATAAAGCGCCATTAAGAATGATAAATGGTTTTTTATTTCTATTAGAAGATTTGTGAATTTTTCTTGCTATCAACTCTTTGCCAGATCCTGATGGTCCATTTATAAATACTCTACTTTCAGTAACTGAGATTTTTTTTATCTGATCTAATATATTTAAAATATTTTTACTATTACCGATTAATTCATAAGATGAAAATAACTTACTCTCGTATTCTTTATTCTGTTTTTTTAAGTTAAAATTTTCAACAGCTCTTTTTACAAAATTTAATAATCTTTCTTGATCAAATGGTTTTTCAATAAATTCAAACGCACCATTTTGAAGGGACTTAACTGCCATTTCTATATTTGCATGGCCAGATATAATTATAACTGGGATATCTTTATTTTTAGATTTAATATGTGATAAAAGTTTTATTCCATCATTATCGCCTTTATCTAATTTAACATCTAGAATTGCAACATCAGGTAATTTTTTGTCAATCTCAGAAAGTGCTTGATTATAATTTGCTGCCAATCTAGTTTTATATCCTGAGTCTGTTATAAGCTCATTAATGATATTTCTTATATCAGAATTATCGTCAACTATTAATATTTCTTCGCTCATCTTATTTAGTAAAAAATAATTTTATTTTAGCTCCTTCATTTACTGGAATGAATTCTATTTTACCATCATGGTCATTTATAATTTTATTCACTATTGACAAACCTAGTCCAGTTCCATTTTTTTTTGTTGTTATATATGGATTTAAAGAATGCTTTACATTATTTTTAAAGTTGCCAAATCCTATTCCATTATCTGTAATAACTACTATTATTTGGTTATCAATTTCTTTGAGTTCAATAGTAATTTTTTTACTGAAATTGCTATTATTTTCACTTTTTTGCTGAATACTTTCAATAGAATTTTTAATTATATTTAAAAAAACTCTGCTTATTTGCTCTTTATCACACTCTAAAAAAACTTGCTTCAAATCATTTACAAATACTATAGCTATAGACTTATCTAGCTCATTTAATAATTTTATATTTTCATTAATCAAAATTACTAAATCGTTTTTTCTTAAAGTTGGTTTTGGCATCCTTGCAAAATCAGAAAATTCATTAACAAGTTTTTCAATTTGTTTAATTTGATTATTTATTATTTTTAAATTTTCTTGAAAATTTTCTGAATTTTTAGAGTTCAATTCACTAGCATATTTACTTTTCAACCTATCTATTGTTAATTGTATGGGCGTTAGTGGGTTTTTTATTTCGTGAGCTAATTTTCTAGCTAAACTTCCCCATGCTTCATGTCTTTCATTAATAATCAGTTTTTCTTGTTGGTTTTTAAGTTTTTCAATCATCAAATTAAAATTTCTATTTAATTTTTCTAAATCTTTATCTGTTTTAACTTCAGGTACCTTTGCATCAAAATTTCCATCACCTATTGAGGCTGAAGCAGAAATCAAATTGTTTATAGATCTAAAAAATCTTGATGAAAATCTAATAGCTATAGAAATAGATACAAACAATAAAACACTTACAACAATAATGTAAATTATAGCAAATGAAATCTTGATACCAGTACTTTTTTCCTCCACAGTATAATAAAAGTTTATAGCTTCTTCAGATTCAGTTAAATATTTCGAGATATCTTTATCCAAATATTTTACAACATATAAAAATCTATCTTCAAAATTTTGCAATCTCATTATAGCTGCTGAAATATTTTTAGGCGCATTTATTATTTTTAGTGGCCTGTCGTCATCTAAAACTAAATTAAGAGCTTTATCAACTGGAGGTATATAAATCTGATCATCTTTTAAAGATGTAAATAATAATTTCTTACTTAGATTTATGATATGTATTTCATCAACATCCCTTATTAATTTTTGCGTATTAAGAAATCTTCGATATTCAATCTCATCATCATTTAAAAATTTTTTGCTTTTATTAGTATCAAATGCAATTAAAACTATATCAGATTGAATTTTATTTCTTATCTCATCAACATAATTTTTCGCAAGTTCATAAGAGTTGTTAACTACAGTAGTAACTTTTTTATCAAAATATTTTTCTATAGCAAAAGAAAATAAAAATAACGAAAAAATAGAAATCAAAACTGATGGTATTAGTGTAAATAAACCAAAATATGTTATATATTTTTTGTTAGAATTTAAACCGTCCTTATCTATATCATTTTTAATTGCACTTTTGATTTCTATAAAAATAAAAACAAAAAGTGCTCCAAGAAGAATTATGTCAAGAATTAATAAAATCTGTAAGTTTTGATCTGTTAAATTTATAAAACCTTTATCAATAAAAGTTAAAAAGGTTAAAAAACCTATCGATAATGTGATAATAAATAATATTATTAGATATATATTTTTTTTAATAAATTCGTACATTTGAATATAAAAACTACCATATAAATGAATAATTATTTTATAATACTAGCATCAGGACAAAGCAAAAGATTTAATTCAAAAAAACCAAAGCAATTCAATATTTATAAAAACAAGCCTCTTTTTAAACATTCTTTAGAAAAAGCAATAAAATCAAAGCTGTTTAAAAAAATTATATTAGTTGTAAATAATAAAAAAAATATTAAAGAAAAATTTTCTAAAAATGTATCAATTATAAAAGGTGGTAAAGAAAGATCTGATTCTTCTTTAATAGCCTTAAAATATATAAAAAAATTTAAACCTAATAATGTTCTAATTCACGATGCAGCGAGACCAAATTTCACTATAAAGCTTTTAAATATTCTAATTAGATCACTTAAAAACAATAAAGCGGTAATACCTTACATAAATTCAAAAGATTCAATTAAATACAAAGTAAAAAACCAACTTTTTAATTTAAATCGAAATAATTTATTTTTAACTCAAACACCACAAGCATTTAAATTTAAAGATTTATATAATCTTTCAAATCGACAAAAAAATAAAATTACAGATGAAGCAACATTATTTATTGAAAACAACTTAAAAGTTAAATTTACTAAAGGAGAAAATTTAAATAATAAAATTACATTTAAAGAAGATATCAAAACTAATAAGAGTTATTTTGGCATAGGTTTTGATATTCATAGATTAATAAGAGGTAAAAAACTTTTTTTAGGTGGTATAAAAATTCCTTATCACTCAGGACTTGAAGGACATTCTGATGGAGATGTTATAATTCATTCAATAATTGATTCTATTCTTGGGGCAATGAGAAAAAAAGATATAGGTACTTTTTTTCCTGATAATAAAAAAAAATATCAAAATATTAGATCACCCAAAATGCTTAAACCTATTGTTGAAATACTAAATAATAATAAATTTTATATAAATAATTTAGATATAAATTTAATATGTGAACAACCAAAAGTTTCAAAGTTTAGAAATAAAATAATAAAATCGTTATCTAATTTATTAAATATTGATAAAGAATTAATTAACATAAAAGGTAAAACAGTAGAAAAACTCGGATTAATTGGAAAGGAAAAAGCAATAGCTTGTGAAGTCATTTGCTCAATTACGCAATGAAAAAAATAAATGTTTTAATATCTACTTTCTTTGGTTATGGATATTTAACTAAAATTCCTGGGACTGTAACCTCTGCTGTAACAGTTTTTTTTATTTATATTGCTTATGAAATTCTAGATTACACAGATCTTAGGTTTTCAATTATTTTTTTTATCCTTTTATTCTTTTATTCATTTTATGCTGTAAAAGACTCAGAAACTGAATTTAAAAACAAAGATCCTAGGCAAATAGTAATAGACGAAGTTTTGGGGCAATCCATGCCTTTAATTTTCCTATTGTATTTAAATCAAACTAATCAAATAAGTATTTACATTGAAATTTATTATATATTATCATTTGTCTTTTTTAGATTTTTTGACATCCTAAAACCTTTTCCAGTAAGTTATTTTGATAAAAACCATAAGAACTATTTTGGAATAATTATGGATGATATAATGGCAGGGTTATATTCAATGATGTTAATATATTTAATAAGTTTTAAATTCTAATGAGTATTAAATTAATTCATAAAAAATTAATTAAAAAAAAATTAAATATATCTGTAGCTGAGTCTTGTACTGGTGGATTATTAGCTCATAATTTGACTAAATTAGCTAATTCATCAAAGTATTTTCAAATGGGTCTGATCACTTATTCCAATAAAGCTAAAATAAAGATATTACGAGTTAATAAAAATATTATTAAAAAAAATGGTGCAGTAAGCCACGAATGTTGTAAGGCAATGGTTCAAAATTTATCTAAAATTTCAAAGAGTAAAATCAATGTTTCAATAACTGGAATTGCCGGTCCAGGTGGAGGATCAAAAGAAAAACCTGTTGGTCTTGTTTATATTGGTATCAAAAAAGGTAAAACTTTGCTTATTAAAGAAAATAAATTTAAATCAAAAAACCGTAATTCGATTCAAAAATCAACAGTCCGTAGTGTAATTAAGATAATAAGTAAAATTATTTAATACTTTCAGCTCTCTTTTGAAACGCATCTGCTATTTTTTCCAAACCAAACTTAAATGATTTGGTCATCAAAATATTTAAAAACTTATTTTCTATTTCAAAATCAATATCAAATATAACCTCGGTTTTGTGACCATCAGAGTCATTTCCTACCTCTATAAATTTCCAATTATTTTGTAAATGATTTAATGGTCCACCTAAATTAACAACATGAATATGATCATTTTTTTTATTAAATTTTACATCACTTTTAAATGTATCCTTAAACGGCCCCTTACCTATTGTAAGATCTGCAATTATATTTATTGTATCACCGTTATCACTTCTCTCATAAACTTTTGAATTATCGCAGAAAGGAATGAATTCTGGGTATTTTTCAATATCTAAAACAAACTCAATAAGTTTATCTTTTCTGTTATCAATTAATCGCTTAACTGATGCTTTTGGCATTAATTTTTTTTTAATCGGTTTTGTTGAAGTTTCGTAAAATCTTCATCTGCATGATATGAAGATCTAGTTAAAGGGGATGAGGAAACTAACAAAAATCCTTTAGCTTTTGCAATCGTTCCTAAGACTTCAAATTCTTGTGGTGTGTAATATCTGTCTAATGGATAATGTTTTGTAGATGGTTGTAAGTATTGACCGATAGTTATAAAATCAACATCGGCTGCTCTTAAATCATCCATGACTTGTAAAATTTCGTCTCTAGTTTCACCTAAACCAACCATTATTCCTGATTTAGTAAAAATATTTTTGTTTACATTTTTTGCGTTTTTCAAAAGTTCTAATGATGCAAAATATCTAGACCCTGGTCTGACTTTTAAATAAAGACTGGGGACAGTTTCAATATTATGATTAAAAACATCTGGATTAGCATCTAAAACTTTTTTATACGCCGCTCCTTTTCTTAAAAAGTCAGGTGTAAGGACTTCAATAGTAGTATTAGGATTTGATTTTCTAGTTTGATTAATTACTTCAAAAAAATGTTCTGATCCACCATCATCTAAATCGTCTCTGTCCACTGAGGTAATTACAACATGTTTTAAATTTAATTTTTTTACTGCTTCTGCAATTTTAACGGGTTCAAGTTTATCCAATTTTCCTGGTACACCGGTTTTAACATCACAAAAAGCACAAGCTCTTGTACAAGTGTCTCCCATTATCATAAAGGTTGCATGTCTCTTGCTCCAACACTCAGTTATATTTGGACAGTTTGCTTCCTGACAAACAGTCACGAGATTATTATTATTCACTATAGTTTTGGTTAAGAAGAATTCCTTACTATTTGTAAGTTTTGATCTAATCCACTCGGGTTTTTTTTTAATTGGATTAACTGGTTTTTTTTCTTTTTCTGGATGTCTACTTTTAATCATTTTTAATTATATAAATTATCTCATCTTTTCTACCAAACAAAAAACGTTTTCTAATTAAAGTCTCAATATAATCAAGATCTAAATTTGTACTTAGAAGTGAATTTTTATGATCTATATCTTCTATTTTACTAATTAGGGTTAATTTCTCATTTTTCAAGTTGGACAAAAGTTCCTTTTTTTCAATATATGAAAAAAGACCTCTTTCTCCAGACACTAAATTAAAACTTAAATAGAAAATAAGAAAAAGAGATATTAATAAAAAATAATTTCTTTTTATTAATCGAAGCATTAATTGATCTTATTCATCCTCGCTTTTTTTCCAAGTTCTTCTTCAATACGGATTAATTGATTATATTTTGCAACCCTTTCAGATCTAGCCAAAGATCCTGTTTTAATTTGATTTGAATTAGTGCCTACTGCTAAATCAGCAATAAACGTATCCTCACTATCACCTGACCGGTGAGATATAATTGTTTTATATCCAATTGTTTGAGCAAATTTAATTACATCTAACGTTTCTGAAACAGTGCCAATTTGATTTAGCTTGATCAAGATAGAATTTGAAGAAATATTTAAGAAACCTTTCTTCAATCTTTCAAGATTTGTTACATACAAATCATCTCCAACAATCTGAACTTTTTTTATTGATTTCATTAATTTATTCCATGCTAACCAATCATTTTCAGCAAATGGATCTTCAATAGATTTAATTTTATATTTTTTTATAATTTTTTGATATTCTTTAATAGATTTATCTACTGAAATATAACTTTTAGAATGAATAGAGTATTTGTTTTTTTTATATAATTCATTAGCAGCCACATCAAGACAAATAGAAACATCTTTACCATTAACAAATCCTGATTTTTTAATTGCACTAACAATTAAATCTAAAGCTTGATTATTACTACTGATCATGGGTGCAAACCCACCTTCATCACCTACTGAAGTTGATAATCCTTTATCTTTAATTAATTTACTTAAGTTTTTAATGACAACAAAACAAATCCGCATTGCCTCAGAAAAACTTTTTGCACGATCAGGCCTGATCATAAATTCTTGAATTCTAAGACCATTATTTGCATGTGCTCCACCATTAATTATGTTCATTAATGGATAAGGTAATTGGAAGTTATTTTTTTGAGAAAAAGTTTTATACAAAGGTAATTTTTTTGCTTTTGCAGACAATTTTTTAACAGCCATAGAAACTGCTAACATCGCATTAGCTCCTAAGTTAGTTTTTTGTCTTGTACTATCTAAATTAATTAACAAAGCATCAATTCTTTCTTGATTGTGAATACTTTGTCCTTTTAATTTTTTTGAAATCTTTGTGTTAACTAAGTTTACTGCATTTAAAACACTTTTTCCTAAATAACGTTTATTATTTTTATCTCTTTTTTCAAAAGCTTCAAAAGTTCCTGTGGAAGCACCTGACGGACAAATAGCAGATGCGCTATTATTTTTAATATAAACCTCTGCTTCTACTGTTGGATTTCCTCGACTGTCAAAAACTTGACGTGCTTTTACTTTTAAAATTTTACTCACTATTTTTTAATTAGATTATCTATATCGTGTAATTGTTTTAATAGATTCTCTAATTTATTCAATGGTACCATGTTTGGTCCATCTGATGGAGCATTATCAGGATCTTGATGTGTTTCAATAAATACACCTGCAACTCCAACCGCTACTGCAGCTCTTGCTAAATATTCAACAAATTCTCTTTGACCACCAGAGGATTCACCTTGGCCACCTGGTTGTTGAACAGAATGAGTGGCATCGAAAATTACTGGATAACCATTCTTTGCCATTATAGGTAACGATCTCATGTCAGAGACTAAAGTGTTGTATCCAAAACTTGCACCTCTTTCTGTGACTAGGATGTTTTTATTTCCTGAGTCTGAAATTTTTTTAGTTACATTCACCATATCCCAAGGTGCTAGGAACTGACCTTTTTTTACATTAATAATTTTATTTGTTTTAGCCGCAGCAATTAATAAGTCTGTTTGTCGACATAGAAAAGCTGGAATTTGTAAAACATCAACATGTTTTGAAACAATTTCACATTGTTCAGCATTATGAATGTCTGTTAAAATAGGGACATTCAATTCCTTTTTAATTTTATCAAATACAGGAAGTGATGCATCTAACCCTGCTCCCCTTTTGCCTTTTAAACTAGTTCTGTTCGCTTTATCAAATGAAGTTTTGTAAATAAATCCAAGGCCAAATTTCGAAGTAATTTCCTTGATTTTTCCAGCCATATCTAGCGCATGTTGTTCCGTCTCTAACTGACATGGACCTGCAATAATACAAATCTTATTGTTGTTTGAAATTTCTATATTTTCACAATTTACTTTAAACGCACTCATCTATGATTTTTTGCTGCTTTGATAAAAGAATAGAATAAAGGATGTGGGTTCAAAGGTCTAGATTTAAATTCAGGATGGAACTGAACTCCTATAAACCAAGGATGATTTTTAAGTTCTATTATCTCTGGAAGCTCATGATCTGGAGATAAACCTGAAAATATTAATCCTTTCTTCTCAAATTTTTCTTTATATGAAATATCCACTTCATATCTATGTCTATGTCTCTCTTTGATTAATCTAGATTTATAAATATCTCTAATTTTAGATTTATGTTTTAAAATTGCATCATAAGAACCAAGTCTCATGGTGCCCCCCAAGTCTTTATCTGTTCCTTTAACTTTTCTACCACTCTTCTCCCATTCATGCATCAAGCCAATAATATGAACACCCCCTTTATCAAACTCAGAAGAAGTTGCCTTTTTAATCTTTAATTGATTTCTAGCAAATTCAATTATTGCCATTTGCATTCCATAACAAATTCCAAGGAATGGAATTTTATTTATTCTTGCATACCTTATCGCTTCAATTTTACCCTCAGTTCCTCTTTTACCAAATCCACCTGGAATTAGAATTCCTGAAACATTTTTAAGTTTATTTTTTATTTCTGAAACTTTTAATTTTTCAGAATCTATTCTTACCAAATTAACTTTAAGATTATTGGATATTCCTCCATGAGTAAGTGCTTCATCTAAAGATTTATAAGCATCCTTTAATTCAACATATTTTCCAATAATTGCAATATTAACATATCTTTTAGTATTAAGAGTAATTTTAGTTATTTTTTTCCAAGGATTCAAATTTGCAGGTTTTTTTGATTTTAATTTAAAATAATTTAAAACTTGAATATCTAATTTTTGATTAAAAAAACTTATCGGTGCTTCATAAATAGTTTTAACATCAACAGTTTCAATTACATTTTTAATATCAACATTACAAAACAAAGATATTTTTTTTCTATGGTCTAAAGGAATAGGTCTTTCTGATCTACAAATAATAATATCAGGTTGAATACCAATGCTTCTTAATTCTTTAACTGAGTGTTGGGTTGGTTTTGTTTTTATTTCATCCGATGCTTTTAAATAAGGAACTAAAGTTAAATGAATAAATAATGCATTTTTTTTACCAATATCATTGGTAAATTGTCTTATCGCTTCTACAAATGGTAAACTTTCTATGTCCCCTACTATTCCTCCTATTTCACAAATTACAAAATCTTCTTTAGATGTATCGTGTTTTATAAATTCTTTAATTCTATCCGTAATATGTGGAATAACTTGAACAGTTTTACCTAAATACTGACCTTTTCTTTCTTTTCTAAGAACATCGCTATAAATTTTTCCAGTTGTAATGTTATCTGTTTTTTTTGCAGTAACACCTGAAAATCTTTCATAGTGGCCTAGATCTAAATCTGTTTCAGCCCCATCATCGGTTACAAAAACTTCTCCATGCTGAAACGGACTCATTGTTCCAGGATCCACATTTAAATAAGGATCTAATTTTCTTAAACGAACTTTGTAACCTCTTGATTGTAATAAATATGCTAAAGATGCTGAAGAGAGACCTTTACCAAGAGAAGAAACCACGCCGCCAGTGACAAATATATATCGCGCCATGGAAGTATCTTATAGCGAATAAAAAATGAATTGAAAAGATTTAATTAATTATTTTCTGGAATTGAAGGTGTATCCTCAGTTTTTTCCTCAACTGTATCCAATACCGACCCCGTAGGAGTAAGTTCTGCTCTAGAAATAATTGTTAGAGCTAAACTACAAATTATAAATAGTATTGCCACGATTGCAGTGGCTTTTGTCATGAAGCTACCTGCTGATCTAGAGAGCATAAAATTTTCTTGCGAAACTCCAATACCAAGAGCACCTCCTTCTGATTTTTGCAATAAAACCAAAAGAACCAAAATAACTGCAAGTATGATGTTGATTACTAATAATAAAGTTTCCATGTGGGTCTAATTAATAGTTTTTTTGATTATATCAATAAATTTTTTTGGGTTTTGCGATGCACCTCCAATCAAAAACCCGTCAATGCTAGCAATTTTTTTTAATATACTTACGTTATTGTTATTTACAGATCCGCCATATAAAATTTTAGGATATTTTTTTACAAATCTATTTTTAATAAATAAAATAGTTTTATTTAAATCAGCTTCTTTTGGAATTACACCCGTTCCGATAGACCATACAGGTTCATAGGCTATAATAATTTTAGATTTATTCTTTATCGATTTTAATCCTTTTTCAATTTGTTTTTTTAAAATTTGATTAGTTTTTTTTTGTCTTCTTTCTTTCAAAGTTTCACCAATACAAAATATAATTTTGAGACCTGATTTAATTGCACTTTTTATTTTTAAATTTATTAAATTATCTGTCTCACCTAGTTGTCTATTTTCTGAGTGTCCCAAAATAACAAACTTTGCTCCAACATTTTTAAGCATGGTAGAATTTACTTGGCCAGTGTAAGCACCATAATCATAACTCTGATGACAATTTTGAGCACCAACCTCTATTTTTGTTTTTTTAAGTCTTCTCGATAAAGGTCGAATTAATGTATTTGGCGGACAATAAACTATTTTAAACTTATTTTTCTTATTTGTTTTAGAAAACTTTATTACTTTATCAAGTGAATTTAGAGTTCTTAAATCACCAAACATTTTCCAATTAGCTACAAAATACATATATTTATTTGTCATAATTGACTTTTTAATCTATAGATTTGTTTTTTACAGATCAATAAATTTATAACGCAATGATTGAAAAATTAAAAAACTTAAGCTGGAAACAATTTGGTGGATTAGTTTTAATTGTTATAATTATTATTGCTTTTGGCTTTGGTGGTTTTGGTGGTGGATTTAGTATTAATAATCAAAACAATATTGCAAAAATAAATAAAACAAATGTCACCACTCAAGATTTTATGGATTACGTTAATCAAAGTGGAATTTCAGCAGATGCTATTAGAAATAATTTAGATAACAATGTTATAGAGGAACTATTATCGGGACTTATATCAACCACGCTTATTAATCTAGAGATTGAGGATTTTAATATTTCAATTAATGAGAAAACAATACTTAAAAATATTAAAGAGAATAAAAACTTTCATGATGAAAATGGTAAATTTGAAAGAGTTAAGTATGAAAAATTTTTATTATCAAACAATATGTCTGCACCAATGTTTGAATTAAAATTAAAAAATAGAGAATTACAAAAACATCTATTTGATTTTATTGGTGCTGGAACTATTACACCAAAATTTATAATTGATAAAAAATTTGAAGAAAATAATAGATCTTTAGATATTGAATACTTTGATATGGATAGTCTATATAAAGTTAAGTCTGATTATACTGATGATGAAATAAAAGTATTTATAGAGGAAAATAAAGAACAATTAAAAAGAGAATATATTGATTTTAGATACGTTATTTTAAATCCTAAAAATTTGATTGGTATCGATGAATTTAATCAAGACTTTTTTGATGAAATTGATGAAATTGAAAACAAAATTTCACAAGGTACGAGTTTTGAAAATATTTTGGAAAATATTAATGTAAATATTATAGATATTTCTAAATTTGCACCTAGCTCAAGTGAACAAATAAATGAAGAATTAATTTATTCAAAAAAAGAAACGAAATTAGATTTAATTGAGAATGGTGATAATTTTTTACTTTATAATATAGATCAAGAATATGACTTATCTCCAGATTTAGAGGATGAAATAATTAAAAGTGAAATAGTTGAATTAATTTATCAAAAAGGAAAATTTGATTACAACAGTAAAATATTAGAAGAAATTCAAAATAATAAATTTAATAACACAAAATTTGAAGAGTTAAGTAATTTTAACAAAGAGTACATGTCAATTAGCTCTATTAACGACGACAAAGTTTTTGAGATAAATTCTGTAAAAATGCTTTACTCGTTGCCAGTCAATTCTTTTACTTTAGTAAACAATAGTGAAAATAAAATTTATTTAGTAAAAATAACAGGGTATAATAAAAACCTGCTAAACAAAGAAGGTGAAGATTACAAGAATTTTGTAAATAGTGAATTTACCAATACTAGAAAAAGTATTTTGGCTGCCTATGATCAATTGCTAACTAGCAAATATAAAATACAATTAAACCAAAAAACTATCGATAGAGTTAAAAATTATTTCAAATGATTATTAATCGAAGCTTCAAAGATTTTAAGTTTCGACATAGAAGCAAAAAAAATCAAATCATCTTTACTAAAAAGAAAGTAAAAAATGATGAGGAAGTGTTAAACCTAATCGATAATTTCCTAGAGGAAAAAAACAGTTTTATATTTGAGTCTGTAGAAAAAGGTAAAATCAAAGGTAGATATACAATATTTGGTAAAAATCCTGATAAAATTTGGGAATTTAATAAAAATAATTCTTATCTAATTCAAAAAAATAAAAAAAAAAAATTAAATGATAAACCAGAAAAATTAATTGAAAAAATCATTCAAGATTTCAAGTTTGAAACTCCTAAAAATTTACCTAACATTTGCTCATTAATCTCTGGGTATTTTTCTTATGATTCAATAAGATATATAGAAAAAATTCCAGATAATTGTAAAAATGATCTCAATTTACCTGATGTGAGACTTCTTCGTCCAAGAACTTTAGTCATTCATGACAATTTAAAAAAAGAAATATTTTATATATCTAACATTTTTAAAGATGAAAAAATTAAAAACTATAAAAATAAATATGAAGAAATTAAATCTAATTTGTTTACATTACTCATTCAGTCATCAATTAAAAATATTGATAAAAAAATAATTCCAAAATCAAAAAATATAAAAGTGAAATCTAACACTTCAAAAAATAAATTTTTATCAATGGTTAAAAAAGCAAAAAAATATATTAAATTAGGAGATATTTTTCAGGTTGTATTAAGCCAAAGATTTGAGGCAAAATTAACAAAAAAACCGCTAGATATTTATAAAAAACTTAGAGTAACAAACCCTTCTCCTTTTATGTTTTTCTTTAATTTTGAGGATTTTCAAATAATTGGTGCAAGTCCTGAAATACTTGTGAGACTTAGGGATAATAAAATTACTGTTAGACCAATTGCAGGAACTAGACCAAGGGGTAAAACTAAAAAGGAAGATCTTTTTTATGAAAGAGACCTGCTTAGAGATAAAAAAGAACTTTCAGAGCATTTGATGCTTCTTGATTTAGGCAGAAATGATGCTGGTAAAGTCTCAAAAATAAATTCAGTGAAAGTTACAGAAAGCTTCATTATTGAAAGATATTCTCATGTTATGCATATAGTTTCAAATGTAGTTGGGGAATATAATAAAAAATTTTCAAAATTTAAATCGCTCTTGGCTGGTTTCCCAGCAGGTACGGTATCTGGAGCTCCAAAAATTAGAGCTATGGAAATTATAGATGAATTAGAAACAACAAAAAGAAAAGTATATGCAGGAGGAATTGGATATTTTTCAGCAAATGGAGAATTTGATACATGCATAGCCTTAAGAACTGCTGTTGCTAAAAATAAAAAATTTTATGTGCAAGCAGGTGCAGGTATAGTTGCAGATAGTAAACCTAAAAATGAATATGAGGAAACAGTAAATAAAGCTAAAGCTTTAATTAATGCTTTAAGATAATGAAAATATTGTTAATAGATAATTACGATAGTTTTACTTTTAATTTGTATCACTATATTTCCTCATTAAACACAACCGTGGATGTCGTTAGAAACAATAAAATTAATTCAAAAGAAATTAAAAAAAGGAAATATGATAAAATAGTAATTTCACCTGGACCAGGTAATCCAAATCAATCAGGAAACTGTATTAATATTTTAAAATCTTTACATAAGGAAATACCTTTTTTGGGAGTTTGTCTAGGACATCAAATTATTGGTCAAGTTTTTGGGTCAAGGATTATCCAAGCTAAGAAATTAATGCATGGAAAAACAAGTAAAATAAAATCAAAAAAAATTGGTATCCTTAAAAATCTTCCAAGTACTTTTGAAGCTACTAGATACCATAGTTTAGTAATTGATAAAAAAACACTTTCTCAAGAGCTAACAATCACAGCAGAAACAGAAGATGGAGTAATAATGGGTGTTCAACATAAAAAATTCAATATTCATGGTGTACAATTTCATCCAGAAAGTATTAAAACTAAATTTGGGATGAAAATACTAAAAAACTTTATAAATTATTAAATTTATGGATCAAATTTTAGAAAAATTAAATAATAAACAAAACTTAACTTTTGAAGAAAGTAAGTCTGCATTTGAAATTTTAATGACAGGAAAAGCCAGTGATGAACAAATTTTTAACTTTTTAACACTGTTATCTGAAAAAGGTGAAGTTGCAGACGAAATAGCTGGTGGTGTTTTTGTGTTAAGAGATAAATCAAAAAGAGTGAATGTAAGTGATTGTATTGATACATGTGGAACAGGTGGTGACGGAATGAACACACTTAATATTTCTACAGCTTCTGCACTACTTTTAGCTAGTATGAATATTAAAGTAGCTAAACATGGAAATAAAGCTGTTTCTTCAAAGTGTGGGTCTGGTGATGTTTTGGAAGCTCTCAAAATTAAAATTGATTTAGAACCTGAGGATATTGAAAAAGAAATTAATACCAATAATTTTGGTTTTATGTTCGCGCCAAATTATCATAGTGCAATGAGATTTGTTGGTCCTGTTAGAAAGAAAATTGGAAAAAGGACCATTTTTAATATGATTGGTCCATTAAGTAATCCAGCTCTTGTAGAGAGACAAGTTGTAGGTGTTTTTGATAAAAAATTATTAAAAATTTTTGCAGAGGGACTTAAAAATTTAAATTTAAAATTTGCTTGGATAGTAAATAGCGAGGATGGATTAGATGAAATATCTCCATATGCAACCACTAATGTTATTCAATTAAAAGATGGTCAAATATCTGAAATTAAAATAGATCCAAATGCTTTAGGGGTTAATGCAGATAATTTTAAAAATCTAGTGGGTGATGATGCAAAATTTAATGCTGATAAAATGATTGAAATTTTTAAAGGTAAAGATAATGACTTTTCAAAAGCAGTTTGTTTAAATGCTGCGGCAGGTTTAATTGTTGGAGAAAAATTTTCAGACTTTTCTGAAGCATATAATTACACAAGAGAATTTATCCTTTCTGGAAAAACTTTTTTACATCTAGAAAAAATTCAAAATGTCTGAAAATATACTTCAAAATATAATTCAAAAGAAAATTGAAAAAGTTGATAAATTAAAAAAATCTCTAGATCTTAAAACTTTGGATAAATTAATTAATAAAAACAACAGCTATATTAATTTTAAAGAGAAAATAGAAAATAATATAAAAAATAATAAAACTTCAATTATTGCTGAAATTAAAAAAGCAAGTCCTTCAGCAGGTATAATAATTGATGATTATAATCCTGTAGATATTGCTCAGATTTATTTAAATAATAAGGCAACTTGCCTTTCAGTTTTAACAGAAGAAGATTATTTTTTAGGAAATTTAATTCACATAAGCAAAATAAAAGATAAAATAAATTTACCTATATTGTGTAAGGATTTTTTTATCGATAAATTTCAAATACCTTTGGCAAAAAGTTATGGCGCTGATGCTATTTTAATTATTTTAGCTGGGGTTTCAGATAATCTTGCTTCTGAATTATATGATGAAGCTATAAAATACAATATGTCGGTTATAGTTGAAGTTCATACAATGGAAGAAGCTAAAAAAGCATTAAATTTTAAAGATGCATTAATTGGAATAAACAATAGAAATTTAAAAACACTTAAAACTGATATAAATACAACTTATGATATTTATGATGTTGTAAAAAGTCACAAAGGTCCTTTAATATCTGAAAGTGGAATTAAGAATAAAGAAGAGCTATTAGAGCTTAATAACAAAACATCAATTAACACTTTTTTAATTGGTGAATCACTTTTGAAAAACTTAGATAAAAATTCTATATTTTCAGTTTTATAGTCAAATAAAGCCCTATTTTACTAGTTTTTTTTAGTATTGTTAATTTAAAAGAACTTTTATAGAACATTGTTTGTACGATATTTGTTCTTATGCTAACAAAAAAACAAAAAAACCTACTTTTATTTATCAACAAGAAGTTGAGAAGTTCTGGCGTATCTCCTTCATATGAAGAGATGAAACAGTCTCTTAATTTAAAATCTAAATCAGGTATTCATAGATTGATTAGTGCTTTAGAAGAAAGAGGTTTTATAAAAAGATTAGCTCACAAAGCAAGAGCTTTAGAGGTAATTAAATTGCCAGAAACAGCTTCTGCCAATGATATTTATAATAGCTTTTCACCTAGTGTGATTAAAGGCGGATTAGATGAAGAGCAAACTCATTCAGATGAAGTAGAAGTACCAGTGCTTGGAAAAATTGCAGCTGGAACACCTGTTGAAGCAATACAAAATGAGGTATCTAGAATTCCACTACCAAATAATTTAGAAAAAAATGGTGATTACTTTGGATTAAAAGTTCAAGGTGACTCCATGATAGATGCAGGTATTCATGAAGGTGATACTGTTATTATTAAAAGAACAGATACTGCTGATAATGGTAAAATTGTTGTTGCATTAATAGATGAGCATGAAGCGATGTTAAAAAGAATTCGAAAAAAAGGTAAAGTTGTGGCGCTTGAAAGTGCTAATAGAAACTATGAAACTAAGATTTTTGGACCTGATAGAGTAAAAGTTCAAGGAGTTTTAGTATCTTTATATAGAAACTTCTAAAAAAATAGTCTAAACAACATTGATGTCTAAAGTAGCAACACGTTTTGCTCCATCCCCTACTGGAGCTCTTCATATTGGAGGGGTTAGAACTGCCTTATTTAATTGGTTGTTCTCTAAAAATCAAAAAGGAACTTTTCACCTAAGAATTGAAGATACTGACAAAGAAAGATCAAAAGAAGAATACAAAATACAAATTATTAAATCATTAAAGTGGATAGGAATTGAGCATGATGGTGAAGAATATATTCAGTCACAAAAAATAGAAGATCACATTAAAATTGCTAATGAATTATTAAAAAAAGGTAACGCATATAAATGCTACTGCTCTACTGAAGAGATAGAAGAACAAAAAAAAAGAGCTAGGCAAAAAAAGATGCCATATATTTATAATAGAAAATGGAGAGATTCTAATGAAAAAGATGCTCCTAAAGATATTAAACCCGTGATTAGATTTAAAAGTAAAATAAATGGAAATTCTAAACTTAAAGATTTAGTTCAAGGAGATATTGAAATTGAAAATAATACAATAGAAGATTTTATAATTTTAAGAAACGATGGAACGCCGACTTACAACCTTTCTGCAACCGTTGACGATCATCAAATGGGAATGACACATATAATTAGAGGAGATGATCACAAAATAAATACTTTTAAACAAATACAAATATATCAAGCAATGGGTTGGGATGTTCCAGAATTTGCGCACATTCCATTAATTCATACTATTGAAGGTAAAAAACTCTCAAAAAGAGATAATGCCTCAACGTTGGATGATTACTCAAAAATAGGCATAATACCTGATGCTTTAAGGAATTATCTACTTAGACTTGGATGGTCATATCAAGACAAAGAAATATTTACTCTGGATGAGAGCATTGAATTCTTTAATTTAGAAGGTATTGGCAAATCACCATCAAAGCTAGATATGAGCAGAATATTATCAATGAATGAGCACTATATAAAAACAATTGATGAGAACGATCTTTATCAAAATCTATTTGAATATTGCAAAATTTATAAAGAAGAAATTAAAAGTGATAAAGAAACAAAAGTTAAATCCTCATTATCATTTTTAAAAAATAAGGCTAAAACCTTAGAAGATATTTACAATAATTCAAGATTCATCATCAATGATGAAGTTAGCTTCAATCAGGATGATTTAAAATTGATTGATGATAAAGCAAAAAAAATTATTTCAGAATTTATTAAAGAATTATCACTTATATCAAATATAAATAAGGAGAGTTTAGAGCCAGTAGTAAATAATTTGATTAAAACAAATGATACAAATTTTAAAGGAGTTGGTCAGCCTATACGGATTGCTTTGACCGGATCAAAATTTGGTCCTGGTTTATATGATATAGTTATAGCTCTTGGCAAAGAAGAGGTGTTAAATAGGCTAGCTAAGATAATTTCTTAGAACTAAACAAGCCTCTTCAGAGGAAGAGGTTTTAGATCTGATACCTTCTAATGTTTTTGAACAATCAAATAATTGTTTTTTAATAAGTTCAGGATTTTTTAAAAGATAAATTACAGACTTATAAATTTCATCAGCATTACATTCATTTTGTAACAATTCTGGAATAACTTCACGATTATTGATTATATTAATTATATTTGCAAATTTAACATTAACTAACATCTTAAATATTATAAAATTTATAAAACCTAGTTTATAAATAATTATAGAGGGCACATTTGAGCTAGAAATTTGCAATGAAACTGTCCCAGATTTAGATACTGCAAAAGAAGAATTAGATATAATATTAGATTTAATACTCTCGTCTGAAACTACATCAACGTTTTCAAAATTAAATTTTTTTATTTCTGACAAAATTAAATTTTTATTTTCGTCAGTTGCATGAAAGTAAAAATAAAATTCATTATGTCTTTTGTTCATTAGTTTTACAAAATCAATTAAAATATTTAATAAAGCATCTATTTCAGATTTTCTACTTCCAGGGAAAATTGATATAATTTTTTTATCTTTAGGAATTATATTTTCAATAAATTTTTTATTATCTTCATTATTCTCTATTAATGGATGTCCAACAAAAGTATTCGTTATATTTTCCTCATCAAAATATTTTTTTTCAAAATCAAATAACAAAAGGATATGATCAATAAACTTTTTAATTTTTTTAACTCTATTTTTTCTCCATATCCAAACTTGGGGAGCTACATAGTGAATTGTTTTAATATTATTATTAATTTTTTTTACTCTTTCGGCTACACGCATAGTAAAATCAGGGCTATCAACAGAAAATAATATATCAGGATTAAATTTTATTATTTCATTAACTGTTTGATTAATTTTGTTTCTAATTTTAAATATATTGAGTAAAATACTGGTAAAACCAAGATAAGTAATTTCACTTAAATTAAAAATAGAATTAATTCCTAATTTATTTAAATGATTTCCTCCAACAGATAAATATTCTATATCAGGATTTTGTGATTTAAGTTTTGAAATGACTGTTGAGGCTAATTTGTCACCAGAAGGTTCCCCTGTGAGTATAAATATTTTTTTCATATAATATTTATAAAAATCTTGTTTTTATTGGCAAATTTAATGCATTCATTTTTATTTAAAAAAATATTTTTTTTAGATTGTAATACCACACCCCTTAAACCATGTTTTTTAATATCCTTAAAAGTTTGCAAACCAATTGTTGGTAAATCCATTCTTAAATCTTGTTTTTTTTTAGGTAATTTAATTAAAATACTATCTGATTTTTTCTTTAGTTTTGATAACATTTTTTTTGTACCCTCTTTTCCCTCTTTAGCTAAGATTTTGTCTCCTTTGACTACTAATGCTTGAATGTGATCTAAACTTTTGGTTTTATTAAAAAAAATTCTTCCTTTTTTAATTGATATTAAATCTTTTTTATTTGGCTTAAATTTACTGTAATTTCCTTTCTTTAAAGATAATTCTGGATTAAAAAATATAGAGCTAATGACTTTAATTCCTTCATTGTTTAAAATTTTTATAATTGATTTAATTATAGCAGCATCACCTATTTTAGCTGCTCTTATTATACTTGGCATATAATAAATTCCTTTAATATCTAAACTTATAGATGAAAAATTTGGTCTAGAAATCTTGCCTGCAAATAAAACTTTTTTACATTTTTTTTGTTTAATTAAATTAATTATTGATCCAAATTTTCCAATACTTATTCTGAAAGAATATTTGTCATTTTGGAATTTATTATTTTTGGAAAAATCAATTATAAAATATTTTTTTTTTAATTTTTTGATTTTACTAAGAACTATTTCTGAAAAATCTGTATCACCTAAAAACAAACCTATCATCTTATTTTGAAAACGGAGTACAAATCGGTCTTTTTTTATCTTTTTCTATAAATTCAATAACTTCTGCAACTAATTCATTATACTTAAATTCATCTGACAAATTACTTAAATTCTGAGTTAAATTTTCATTTTTAAAAATTTCTTTGTAAGCATCAGTTAAAATTATTATTTCTTTATTTGGAATATTTTTTCTCCTTAAACCAATTAAATTTAATCCTTGTAAAATGCTTCTATTGCCATGCGCTATGCCGTATGGAATTACATCTCTTACTACACCGCACATTCCACCAATCATTGCAGACTTACCAATTCTAGTAAATTGCTGGACTGCTGAATTTCCTCCAATAATTGCATTATCATCTACATGAGCATGACCACCCAGTGGAACATTATTAGCTAATATTACATTATTTCCAACAAAGCAATCATGTGCAATATGAGATGAAACCATAAACAAACAATTGTTTCCAATTTTTGTTAAACCACCACCACCTTTTGTTCCTGGATTGATTGTTACATACTCTCTAATTTTGTTATTATCTCCTATTTCTAAATTTGTTTTTTCACCTCCAAATTTTAAATCTTGTGGATCATTGCCTATTGAGGCAAATGGATAAAATTTATTATTTTTTCCAATTTTAGTATAACCAGAAATATTTACATGTGAGTGAATTTCAGTATTTTCGCCAATCTCAACATTTGGTCCAATAATAGAATAAGGACCAATTTTCACATTTTTTGAAATTTTTGCTTTTAACCCTATAATTGCTGTTTCGTGTATCATCTATTTTCTTTTAAAAAAACTCTAAAGTTTTTTGCTGGATAACCCATTACTTTAGAATTCTCAGGAATATTCTTTATAACCCCACTTCCACCACCTATTTCAACATTATTTCCAATTTTTAAATGCCCAGATACACCTGCTTGACCGCCAATTTTAACATTTTCTCCTAATATTGAACTTCCAGCAATTCCTACCTGTCCAGCAATGATTGAGTTTTTTCCTATTTTAACATTGTGAGCAATATGAATTTGATTATCCATATAAGTATTTTTACCAATAACTGTATTAGACATGGATCCCCGGTCAATTGTTGAGCTGCAACCTATTTCACAATTATCCTCGATGATTACTATACCAATATGTGGATATCTTAAATTATTATCTTTAAATGGAAAAAATCCAAATCCGTGCTTACCAATTACACAATTATCTAAAATTTTTACATTATTATGAATTAAACAATTTCTAATAATTACATTTGAACCAATAGAGCAATTATTGCCAATATTTACATTTCTTTCAATTATTGAATTATGGCCAATTAAACAATTTTCACCAATTGTAACATTTTCACCAATCAAAACATTTTTACCAAATTTTACTTTACTTTTATATTTTGTTTCATCGCTTAATTTCACTGTTGTATCAAATTCATCGTAAATAGATGATGGATAAAATTTTTTAGTTATCAATGAAGTAGAAACTAAGACATTTTCTACAATTAAAGGAGTGCATGTTTTTGGTAAATCATTTTTTAAATTTTCATGAGTTATACAAAAAGAGGCTTTAGTTTTGTTTGCAGCATCTTTATATTTTTTTGAATGATAAAAAGTTATTTGATTTCTATCTGAACTATTTAAGTCTTTTATATCTGAGATTTCATCATCTGATGGAGTCTTAATATCATATAATTGGATTATTTTTAATAATTCAGAAATTTTGAATGGTCCATGGTTTTTAAAAAAAGGATTTAGCATTACCTTTTTTTATCAAAGGAATTAAATATGAGTTATCAATATTTATTGCTATTTATTTCCTATCAACAATTGTTGCAGACCATATAGCATCAGCCATTTTTTGATCATCTACAAATGCTTCACCTTTGTACTTCCAGACTCTACCATGAGATCTAATTGCTTCAATTTTAAGTATTAAATCACAGTCAGGTATAACTGGGTTTCTAAACTTTGCTTTTTCAACACCCATTAAAAAAACTAATTTATTTTCATAAGTAGACTTATCTAAACCACTGGCTGTGAGAGCCGCAGCAGCTTGCCCAAAAGACTCAACAATAAGAACTCCAGGCATAACTGGATTTTCAGGAAAATGGCCTTGTACAAAAAAACTATCTTTTCTAACTTTAACTAATGCAGTTGCAGAATTAAGTTTTTTTATATCAAATAACTCATCCACTAGTAACATTGGTTCCCTATGAGGAAGCAGGTCTCGTATTTGATTTTTATTTAATTTATCCATTATTTGAATTCTCATTAATCAATTTAATTATATCATTTGTAATATCTATATTACTACTTCCAATAAAAATTTGTTTTTTTTCTAAAACAATATCTATTGAATTTTTTTTCATATAATTTTGTATTAGAGGATTTATTATTTCAAGGAAATTATCCAATTTTGTTTCTTTTAACAACGTAAAATCTTTTAAAATCTTTTCTTTTTCAGACCTAAATTTTTCTAATTCTGTATTGAAATTAATAATGTCTTTTTCAAGCTGTTCTTTTGTAGAAATATTTTTTTTTTTATTAATAGTGTCTTTTTTTTGTATAATAATTTTCTCTTTTTGACTTAATTTTTTTATATTTTCATTATTAACAGTCTCTAATTGTTTTAAGATTATTTTGCCATAATTTGAATTGTTAAGAACATAGTCAACATCAATGAATGCTATTTTCTCAGATGCATTTAAAAAAGTTTGACTTAAAAAAAAAAATAACAACACCAATGCATATTTTTTTTTTATATACATTAAAAAGTAGTGCCTAAATTAAATCTAAAAGTCTCTGTCGTATCTGAAGATCCTTTTGTGATGGGTTGTGCAAAAGAAAAACTCAATGGACCAACTGGTGTGAACCAATCTACTCCTATACCTAGCGAACTTCTTATTTCATTTGTCTCATCAAGAGACTTGTCATCTACACCCCATAAGTTAGCAACATCTAAAAAAGTTCCAATATCGACATTTTGAAAGTTTGGTAATACTTGTGGTAATGACGAGGATAAATTAATTATTGCATAATAATTCCCACCCACATAATCTGATCCATCTTTTGGTCCAACTTTGCCTCTAACGAAACCTCTTAATTTTTTTGATGGAATGTACAATCTTTCTGATAATTTTACATCATCACCAGTTAGTGAATTTGCTGAACTTAATGATAAAGAGACTGAAGAAATATTATTTTCATATAACTCTGAAAAAATTTTATAGTTATAATAATTTGTTAAAGTATTATTATCACTTATTAGAGGTACATCTATAGAATAATAACTTCTGAAACCATCTGATGGTTTGTATTTTTGATTTCTTTTGTCATAATCAAAATTCAATTTAGTATATGTATCAAAATAATTTCCTTCTTGCTTTTTTTGACGCGCTGAAGCTGTTCCATCAGTTTCAATATCTTCAATAAATGAGGACAATTGTAAACCTAGCCTAAAATCCTCTAAATATTCAAAGTCTGTTCCAGCTGACGCTCCTATTTTTTTTGATTTATATCCAAATGCTGATAATTTATCTATCTCATTTGCCTGAACACCAAAGCTTATTGATTTATCTGTATTATTAAAGTTTGGATTTCGAACATTAAAATTACCCTCAACTTTATCAGATCCAAGTGTTAAATTTGCATCAAGACCTATACCTTTTCCTAAGTAATTATTTTCTTTTATTCCAAATTCAAATACTTCACCTGATGTACCAAATCCAGCTCCAGCCATTATTTCTCCTGTAGGTTTTTCTTCAACAGTTATGTTAATTATTTTAGATTTTGGATCTTTACCCTCTATTATTTGAGTATCAACATTATTAAAAAAATTTAATGACTTAATTCTATTAACAGTTTTTTTAGTAAGAATATCATTATATGGATCACCCTCGTCAATATAAAATTGATTTCTTATTACATTTTCTCTAGTAATATTATTTCCAAAAATATTTATCTTTTCTACAATATACTTTTCAGTATCTTCAATTTTAAAAGTAAGATTAATCTTATTATCTAAAATATTTTCAATAACATCAACTTTTGTGGACTCATATTGTTCACTAACAGAAATTCTATCAATTGCATTGATTATATTTTCAACAGCATTTATTGAATAAGGTTCGTTTTTAAGGTCAGTAAAAATTGTATTTAAACTGTCAAAATTTGTGTTGTCAAAATCATTAGGTAATAAAATTTTAAGATCATTAAAAAAAAATTTCTCTTTAGCATCAATATTAAAAATTAACTCAAAACTTTCATCATCAACTAGTTTTGCAAAAGAGGAATTTATAACCACATCATAATATCCTTTATTTAAATAAAAATTTCTTAAAAGACGTTTATCAAAGTTTATTATGTTTTCATTTAAATATTTTTTTCCAGAAATAAATTTCCAAAATTTATATTCTTCGCTAACTATTAAATTATATTTTCCATCTTTAAAAATTTTATTTCCAATAAATGAAATTTTTTTAATTTTAGCCTTTTTACCCAAGTTTATATCAAAAATTAAATCAACTTTATTTTTTCCAATTTCCTCTAATTTAATTTCAATACTAGAAAAATAATATCCTGAATTTTTTAGAGAAGATATTATTTTTAATTTATCGTCATTTAATAAAACCTCATTGTATGATGATCTAGGTTTAAGTTTTAATTTTTCAGTTATTTTTTCTTTTAATGTATTTGATTTTATTCCATTATAAAAAATATTTTCAATAATGGGGTTTTCCTCAACAATAATTCTTAGTACTTTATCGTTAATACCAACAGTTACATTTTTAAAAAAATTTGTATTGTAAAGATTTTTTAATAACTCATTTAATTTTTTTTCATTTATATCATCACCAATATTTATTTTTGAAAACATCAAAATTGTTTCATTAGCAATTCTTTCATTTCCATTTATTTGAATTTCGCTAATTATTTCTGCGTTAACATTTAAACAAGTTAATTTAAAAAAAATTACAATTACGCCAAATGATTTGGTTAATTTATTAAACATTTTGAGTTTTATACACTTTTTTGAGTATTTTTGAACGTACATAATTATTTAATCTGACAATATCTTTAGTATTTATTGCTGATTTATTTTTATATTTTAAAAATTCTTTACGATTAATAAATCTAATTACCTCTTTATGTATATCTAAAAATTTAATTTTTTTATTTAAAAATAAATTAACAAATGTATCGTTTGCAGAAACAATTACGGTTTCAAAAAGTGAATTTTTCTGAGGTAAATTTTTTAAGATATTTACCATTGGATATTTTTTTAAATCAACTTTTGAAAATTTTAAATCATTAAGTTTTAAGAAATCTAAAGATTTCGTATCAATCGATTTATTTGTTTTATTATAAATTGAATTAAATATTGGTATCTTCATTGTAGTATCGTGTGCAATTATTTTAATTAAACCATTATTAAATTTTATTAAACAATGAATATAAGACTTTGGATGAATTAATATTTGAATTTTATTATATGGAATATCAAAAATATTTTTAGCTTCAATTACTTCATACACTTTATTTATCATTGTTGCTGAGTCTATTGATATTTTTTTTCCCATTTTCCAATTTGGATGATTTAATGCTCTTTTCACATTAATATTTTTGAAGTTATTTAATGGCAAATTATAAAATGGACCTCCTGATGCAGTTAGATATATTTTTTCAATTGAACTATAATTTAAATTCTGTAATCCATACCACAAAGAAAAATGCTCTGAGTCTACAGGAATAAAATTTGTTTTATTTTTTTTTAATTCTTTATTAATTATATTCCAACCACATATAATTGACTCTTTATTTGCTATTGCAATATTTTTTGTATATTTGATTATTTCAAATGTTGGACTCAAGCCATCTATACCTACGATTGAACTCATAGTATAATCAATTTTTTTATTAAAAATTTTTTTAAAATGACTAAATGAATTAAAAATGTTTATTTTTTTTTTAGTCTTTTTTTTTAAAATATTAAAATATTTTTTATTTGTAATAATTAAGTTTTTTACATTAAATTTATTTGCTTGATGAATTAAAGTCTTGTAATCTTTGTTTGCTGTCAATAAAACTATTTCAAATTTTTTATTATCTTTTTCTATAATCTTAAGCAATGTCTTACCAATTGAACCAGTAGATCCTAAAATTGCTATTTTTTTTTTCATTCTAAATAATTATAGAAAACATTATATATGAAAATGGAAAAGCAAAAATCATTCCATCTAATCTATCTAATAATCCTCCATGCCCAGGTATAATTTTTCCTGTGTCTTTTATATTTGAAAGCCGTTTAAAATATGAAACTGTTAAATCACCGATTTGGCTGACAGTTGAGATCAACAATATAATAATTAGCGTCTCTAGAGAAAAAATTGCTATTCCGTCATAAAACAAATATGAATAATAAAAAAATACATTAATAAATATTATAGATAATAAATAACCTCCAATCATACCTGAGTAGGTTTTTTTTGGACTTATTTTGATTAATTTTGGACCTTTAAATATTTTTCCAAATACATAACCACCTACATCAGTAGATATACAAGTAATAATAATTAATAAAAAAATAATTAAATTTTCGTCTGCAAAATTATTCCTCAGTGCGTAAGCACTGTAAAATGCAAAAGCCAAAAATAAATATCCAAACAAATGATAGTTCTTTCTTTTACTCATTGCAAACCACTCAAAAAAGGTAATAAATAAACAAACTAATAAAAAAAAATTAAATAAAAAAGATCCTTTTATTATAAAAAATAAACATACTGGAATTAAAATAAAAGAACTTAAAATTCTTTTCTGAAGCTCTTTATCCATTATATCTTCCCAAAGTTTCTTTTAATTTTTTTATATTTTTCAATTATCTTATTATAATCTCTCTCGGTAAATGAGGGCCATAATTTTTTTTCAAAAAAGATTTCAGAGTAAGCTAATTGCCACAATAAAAAATTGCTTAACCTATTGGTATTTCCCGTTCTAATCAATAAATCAGGGTCAGGTATATTTCTTGTTTGTAAAAATTCTGAAAAGTTTTTTTCATTTACAACAATTTTTTTTTTTGAAATTTGTTTAAATGCATTAATTAATTCAAATTTAGACCCGTAATTTAAGGCTAAATTGATTTGAAGAGTTGTATTATTTGAAGTTTTTCTTTCTGAGAAATTTAATAATTTATTAAATTTCTTAGAAAAGTTTTTTTTTCCTATGATTTTTAATTTAATATCTTGTTTATTTAAATCTTCTAACCTGTTTAATAAAAAATTTTCAAGTAAATTAAATAAGTATTTTATTTCTTTTTTGGGTCTCTTCCAGTTTTCTGTTGAAAAAGCATAAAGTGTTAAAAATCTAATTTTTTTTTTTATTGATACTTTAATTATTTTTTCAACTGTTTTTAACCCAGCTTTATGACCAGCATTTCTAGAATTTTTAAATTTTAAACCCCATCTACCATTACCATCCATAATAATGGCTACATGTCTTAAAGGGTTCATATTGTCATTATTTCTTTTTCTTTTGATGATACTTTTTCATCAACAGATTTTATGTGGTTATCCGTGATTGTTTGTATCTTTTTTTCATTAGATTTTTCCTCATCTTCACCAATTTCTTTTGATTTTAATAATTTTTTAAGATCCTCATTAGCCTCTCTTCTTATGTTTCTAATTGAAACTTTACATTTTTCACCAATAGATTTAATTAATTTTTTTAATTCTATTCTTCTTTCCTCATTAAGTTCGGGGACTGGTAACCTTATCAACTGACCATCGATTTGAGGATTAAGACCTAGGTCTGATTTTTTTATTGAAGCATCAACTAATGATACATTATTAATGTCCCAAACTTGAATGTTTATCATCCTTGGTTCTGGTGTTGTTATACTTCCAATCTGATTGATTGGCATTTGTTGTCCATATACATCTACTTTTATTAGATCCAACATTGATGCGTTAGCTCTTCCAGTTCTTAACGAAGACAATTCTTTTGAGAAAACCTCAATAGCTTTATCCATTTTGAGACTGTAGGATTTCTCATTAAACATTTATTCTCCAATTTTTATTCTGTAAAATTCTTTAATTTTCAAATCCGCTATAGAAAGCTCTTTCAAAACATCTTTAACTTTTTTTTTAGGTTCCATTACCCAAGCTTGTGTAAGTAGAGAATTTTCTTCTTTAAATTTATTCATCTTACCTAGACTTATTTTTTTCGCAATATCATCTGGTTTTCCTAAATTTTTTAATTCTTCAGTGACTAGCTCATGTTCTTTGTCAATTATTGATTGATCTATAGAACTAGAATCTAAAGCTAAAGGGTTTGATGCTGCAATATGCATCGACAATTGCTTGCTAAATGTTTTAACTGTATCTGAATTATCTTTTGTATGTAAAGAAACCATTACAGCTAATTTAGCAACATTATCTTTAATAACTGTATGAAGGTAATGGTTGTTAATACCATCATTACTCTGTATTGTTTTTGCTTTCCCAATTGTAATTTTTTCACCAATTTTTGCAATCAGAGCTACTAAATTATCTTCAACCGTTTTTCCATTTTTCATTGTAGCAACCTTCAACTCCTCTATAATAGAATTTTTTTCGTTATTTAGCTCACTTAATTCTTTAACAAAATTTAAAAAATCTTCATTTTTTGCAACAAAGTCTGTTTCACAATTAACTTCAATTACAGATTTCTTTCTATCGTCACCACTTACCACAACAACACCATCTTTTGCGTCTCTAGACATTTTTTTTGAAGCTTTTGAAATTCCTTTTACTCTTAAAATCTCAATTGCCTTATCTATATCACCTTTAGACTCTTTAATAGCTAGGTTGCAATCTTTAAAACCAGCTCCTGTAACCTCTCTTAATTTCTTTACCTTTTCGATATCACTCATTTAATTAAGTTTCTCTTTCTTATTAATTGAAAATTTTTTATTTAATTTTTCTCTATCTAATTCTTGAACAGTTTTTGTATTATCTTGATCGTTTTTATCTTTAACTTTTTCAGTCTTAGTTTCTGTTGAAGACACTGAAGTTTTTGCACTGATGATCGTTTCTTTAATTAAGTTACAATAAAGATCTATAGCTCTTCGTGCATCATCATTCCCTGGTATTGGATAATCGATATTATCAGGATTAGAGTTACTATCTAATATTGCAATAATAGGTATTCCTAGTTTAGCAGACTCCGCTATTGCAAGTGACTCATAATTAGTATCTATCACAAAAACTAAATCAGGAACATTTTTCATTTCAGCGATACCACCAAGAGATCTTTGAAGTTTATCTTTACTAACACTCATCTTTAAAAGCTCTTTTTTTGTGAAACCTCTATTTTCAGATGCTAAATCAGTTTCTAATTTTTTTAATTTTTTAATTGAATTTGAAATAGTTCCCCAGTTGGTCAACATGCCCCCCAACCATCTATAGTTCACAAAATATTGACCTGTTTCTTTAGCAACTTCAGCTATAGCTTCAGAAGCTTGTTTTTTTGTAGATACAAATAATATTTTTCCATTATTTGCAATTGTATTATAAACTTTTTCAAGGGCTACTTTAGTTAACTCTAGTGTTTGAGTTAAATCTATAATGTGAATAGAATCTCTTTTTCCAAAAATATATTTTTTCATTTTTGGGTTCCATCTTAAAGTTTTATGGCCTAGATGAACGCCTGCTTCTAATAATTGTTGTATTGTTAAGTTAGGTATTTTCATATTTATTCCCGGTTAAGCCACCACAGTAATTTCCAATTAAGGACCGGAGGTATAAAACCAAAAACTGTGTGCGTGTTAATTTAATTTGAGAAGTATTTACAAATTTTTACTAAATTTAACAAGTGATTATTTAGTTAATAATTGCCTGAATTTCTTGATTTCTTAAGAGATTTAGAGATTTTCTTTCTAATTTACGTGCATTTTTTAATCTAAATTTAAGAATATTATCTTCAGTGACCAAATTAATATTTACGATAGTTTTGCCTTCATCATTCAAAATTGTAGATATTTTTTCAATCTGTTCTTCAGAATTAAGCTGGAATGAAACCTCGTTAATAGGGCTATTAAATAAATCTTTAAGTGAGGCTATTTTTTGCACATTAATTCTAGTTAGTCGATTTTCATCATTAGAAAGATTTTTATATATTGTTAAAATAAGTGAGCTACCTTCTTTCAGAATTTCTCTATTTAATTCTAAAACATCTGAGAAAATAAAAAGTTCAAATACACTTGATAAATCTGTTAATTTTAAAACAGCATAGGAATTTCCTTTTGCTGTTTTTCTTTCTTGAACCTTCAGCAGTGTTGCAGCTATGTTAGCGTCTTTTAAATCTTCTTTTGAAAAAAAACTTGAATAATCTGTTATTTTATAATCATTAAAAATCTCTGTAAATTGATTTAACGGATGGTCTGAAATAAAGAAACCAACTGATTCAAATTCTTTTGATAATCTTTCTTCAAATTTCCAATCTTTAGTTTTTATTAAAAAATCATCCTGCGTGCTTTCATCTTCTGAGAATAAATCAATTTGATTGACGGATTTATTATCAAATATATTTTTACTTTTAGCTATCATACCTGGAATTGAATCATGTAAAGCCTGTCTATTTGGGTTTAAATTATCAAATGCACCAGATTTAACCAAACCTTCTAATTGAAGTTTATTTATATCTTTTGGATTTACTCTATTTATAAAATCATGAATTGACTCAAATTTTCCATTTAAAATTCTTTCCTCAACTATATTTGATATTGCCTCATAACCTACAGCTTTAATTCCTCCCAAAGCATAATAAAATTTATTATCAATTGTTCTAAAATCTGCAAAACATTCATTTATATCAGGACGAACAACTTCAACTTTTAATCTTTTTAATTCCTCATAAAATTCACTTAATTTATTTTGATTTGATATATCCATAGTCATTGACGCTGCAATAAACTCATGCGGATAATATGTTTTTAAAAATGCAGTTTGGTAAGAAATAATTGCATATGCTGCAGCGTGACTTTTATTAAAGCCATATTCTGCAAATGGTTCAATTTTTAAAAAAATTCCAGCAGCAACATCTTTTGCTATTCCATTTTTAACAGCTCCAGCAATAAACCCCTGTTTTTGTTTTTCAAGTTCTGCTCTTTTCTTTTTACCCATTGCTCTTCTTAAAAGATCAGCTTGTCCTGCTGTAAATCCTGATAATTTTTGTGCAATCTGCATTACCTGTTCTTGATAAATAATTACACCATAAGTTGGTTTTAAAATATCTTCTAGAAGTGGGTGTAAATAATCTGGTTTTTGTTTTCCATGTTTACAGTCATTATATGTTGGAATATTGCTCATTGGTCCCGGTCTGTATAGAGCAACTAAGGCAATAATATCTTCAATATGATTTGGTTTCATTTGAATTAAGGCTTCTCTCATACCAGCACTTTCAATTTGGAATAAGCCAACTGTTTTACCTGTAGACATTAGATCAAAAACTTTTTGATCTTCGTAACTTATTTTTTCTATATCAAAATCTTTAGTTTTTTTTCTTACAAGTTTTTGTGTATTATTAATTACAGTTAGCGTTTTTAAACCCAAAAAGTCAAATTTTACTAAACCTGCATTTTCTGCTGAGTACATATCGAATTGGGTAGATGGTAGTAATAAATCTGCAGAAACATCTTTGTATAAAGGAACAACTTCAGTGAGTTTTTTATCTGCTATTACTACTCCAGCAGCATGTGTAGCAACGTTTCTGTTAAGACCTTCTAATTTTAAAGATAGATCTATAAGTTTTTTTACTCTTGGATCATCATTAATAAGTTTTTGTAACCGTGGCTCTCCTGCAATGCACTGAGTTAAATTTTGCGGTCTAGATGGATCAAAAGGTATCATTTTAGATATACTGTCAACAAATCCATATGCTAATCCCAAAACTCTTCCAACGTCTCTAATTACCATTCGGGCTTTTAATTTACCAAATGTAATAATGTGAGCTACGCTATCTTTATATTTTGTTGTTAGATATTCAAAAACTTGATCTCTTTTATCTTCACAAAAGTCTATATCAAAATCTGGCATTGAAATTCTATCTGGATTTAAAAATCTTTCAAAAATAAGATTAAATTTTATTGGATCAACATCTGTAATTGACAAACACCAAGCTACTAACGAACCAGCACCTGAACCTCTTCCAGGACCTACGGGGATATCATTATTTTTAGCCCATTTTATGTAGTCAGCGACTATGAGAAAATAACTAGAATATTTCATTTTTATAATAATAGAAAGTTCATGATTTAGCCTGTCCTTATATTCTTTATATGAATTGTTATTTTCTAAATCTTTATCACTTAAATTAAAAATCTTATTGAATTTAATTTTTAATCCTTTTATTGAATCTTTTTTTAAAGTTTCATCTGCATTTCCATCTTTATCACTACTAATATTAGGCAATATTGGGTTAGAAAATAATGGTCTATAGCTACATCTTAATGGAAAATTATAATTATTTTCTAAAGCTTCAGGTAAGTCAGCAAATAATTCTGACATCTCTGAATTGGTTTTTAGATAATGCTGATCAGTTAATCGTAACCTATTTTTTTCATTTACATATGTCTTGTTACCTATACAAATTAAAGCATCGTGTGCCTCATGCATTTCTTTATCTAAATAAAAAACTTCATTAGTTGCAATAATAGGAATTTCTAGATCTAATGATTTTTTTAAATTAAATTTTTCAAATCCAATTTCATTTTGATCATTATGTCTTTGAATTTCAATATAAAATCTATTATCAAAGGTTTTTTTAATTTTACTATAAGTTTCATCAATTTCAGTAAACTTTCCTTTATCAAATAATTTACCAAACAAACCAAAAACAGTTCCTGAAAATACAGCTACACCATCAGAGTTATTTAATAATAATTTAAAATCTAAATGTGGATCCGACAATTCATCGTTTTTTAAATACGATAAAGATGAGAGTTCTATTATGTTTTTATATCCAACTTCATTAAGAGCAAACAAAGGGAGTAAACCTATTGTTTCTCCGATTTTAAAATTAATTTGAGTTCCGATTATTGGTTGACTTCCAGACTTTGCGATCTTTTCAGCAAATTCAAGCGCTCCACATATATTTGAAGTGTCACACAAACCAAGCGATTTTAATTTATTTTTCTTAGAATATTCTTGTAAATCATCAATTCTGGCTGCTCCTTCACAAATAGAATATTGAGTATGAATTTTGAGATGATTGAAAT
>CACKIQ010000003.1 GCA_902600245.1 uncultured Pelagibacteraceae bacterium
TATTTGTTTTGTCATAGACTATTAAATATTAATATTAATTGAGGGGTATACATGAAAAAAATAATATCATTACTATCTGCTCTAGTGATTTCTGTTGTAAGTTTTGCGGGAATTTCTAACGCTGATAGCAAGAAGCCTATCGTTATCCCAACTCATAACTGGTCAAGTCAAATTGTAATGGCTTATGTTATTGGTGGGATTTTCGAAAGTATGGGCAATAACGTTAAATACGTTAACGCAGACTCTCAAGCAGTTTATGAGTCAATTAGAATTGGAGATGTAACTATATCTCACGAGGTATGGGAATCTGCATTTGGTAAATCTTTTACTACAGCTTTAGATAAAGGTGGTTTATTAGATTGGGGTGATCATGAAGCAAGAACTCTTGAGGATATGGGATATCCAAACTGGGTTGCTGAAAAAGGATTATGCCCAGGTTTACCAGACTGGACAGCTTTAAAAAATCCAGATTGTGCTAAAAACTTTACAACACCTGACTCACCAGATGGAAAAGGAAGAATGTTGGAAGGTCCACAAACTTGGCATGGTGATTTAATTCCGCAAAGAGTTGATGCACTAGGTTTAGGTGATTTATGGTGGGTTAAATTTGCTGGAAGTGCCGATGCACTTTGGGCAGAATTAGCTGCAGCTGAAAAAGAAGGAAGAGGAACAATTATCTTCAACTGGACGCCTAACTTCACAGATGGTGCTGGTTTTACATTTATTGACTTCCCTCCATACACAGCTGGTTGCAGACCAGAAGATGGTGGAGATGGTAAATGTGGTTCTCCTGATGGATACTTGAAAAAAGCAGTTCATGAGGATTTCCCAAAAACTCATCCTGATGCAGCAGCAGCGTTCAAGAAAATGTCGTTCTCTACAAGTCAAATTGGTGCAATGGCAGCTTTAGTTGACGTTGACAAAATGACTCACGAAGATGCAGCTAAAAAATGGTTAGCTGACAACGAGTCAGTTTGGAAAGCATTCGTTAAATAAGGATTAAAGTTAAAAATTTAAAATCTCCCCCAACTTGTTGGGGGGGATTTTTTTTTATATGTTTTTGTGTAAAATGACCTCATGAAAAAATTTCTACTTTTAGTATTTTTAAGCTTTTTAATAAGCTCTTCTGTATTTGCTCGTAGTACTGGCTGCAAAGAAGGAAATTGTGATAATGGTTATGGTAAGTGGGTTTATACTGATAAAACGACTTATGAAGGGGAGTGGGTTTCAACAAAAAAAGAAGGACAAGGTATAGAGACTTGGCCAAATGGATATATTTATAAAGGAGAATTTAAAAATAGTGTTTGGAGCGGAATTGGAACATTAACATTTCCTGATGGCTCCACTTATGAAGGAGAGTGGGCAAATGGTTTTATGAATGGTCAAGGAACATTTACTTGGGCAGATGGAAAACAAAAATCAGGTGTTTGGAAAAACGGTAAGTTACAAGAATAATGTCAAAGGAAAATTATTTAAATAAAATAAAAGATTTACCTGAGTCTTTAAGACAATTCATTGGTCTTATAATTATTACGCTTATTGTAATCATCTCATTTAGTATTTTAAATGGAATTTTTGGACAAGGTGATGATTTAGTAAAAAGGATGAAGTTAGAGGAAGAGAGAATTGCTGAGGAAAAAAAACTTAGTGAGTTAATATCTAAATTACCTTCAGGTATATTAGTATCTTTTGATGGAACTGATCACTACAAATTAACTGATGAGGTATATGAACAAGTATGTAAAGCTACTAAGCTTATTCCTCAAAGAGCAATAATGGGTGCAAATTTTTTAAATTTTAGAGCTCATGAGCTATATACAATAAATGGAAACAAAATTGATGAAACTTTTGTGAAATGGGATCAAGCAAAAGGAAAATGTTTTGCAGGTTTTACCGTTAGTGGAAATAATGTAGGTGTTAATGAAAGTATCACTATAAGTGGTGAGGCATTAAGTTTTTTAAGCACTGGAATTGACACAAGAGTTTATTTTATTAAAAATTTTTAATTAGAAAGGGTTACAATTATTAACATTTTAATTTTAAAGAATTTAATGTAACTTTGATACAATTTATGTCTGAGACAGTAATTAAATGTGAGTCTGTTTATAAAATTTTTGGTCAAAATGCACAAAAAATGCTTGCTGACTCAAATGGAAATGTCGATGCAAAAACTTTTCAAGAAAACGGGTGTATAGTTGGAGTAAACAATGCTTCTTTTGAGGTTGCAAAAGGAGAAATGTTGGTTGTTATGGGATTATCTGGTTCGGGCAAATCAACCTTGCTAAGATGCATATCAAGATTAACAGAAGCAACAGGTGGAAAAATTTTTATAGAGGGTCAAGATTTACTTGAGTTAAATAACAAAGAACTAATTGAGCTTAGAAGAAATAAAATGGGCATGGTGTTTCAAAGTTTTGCTTTGCTGCCTCATAAAACAGTTGTTGAAAATATTGCTTTTCCACTGCAGATAAAAGGTACTAATACTGAAGAAAGTATCAATCGAGCAATGGAAATGGTAAAACTGGTTGGCTTAGATGGAAGAGAAAACTATTTCCCAAGAGAACTTTCAGGCGGGCAACAACAAAGAGTAGGGATCGCAAGGTCATTAGCAGTAGAGCCTGACATATGGTTTTTAGATGAACCTTTTTCTGCATTAGATCCATTAATAAGAAAAGAAATGCAGGATGAATTTTTAAGACTTCAGGAAAAATTACAAAAAACAATTATGTTCATTACACATGATTTTGATGAAGCATTAAAGCTAGCTGATCGAATAGCAATCATGAAAGATGGAATAATTGAACAATTAGACACACCCGCAAACATCGTATTAAATCCAGCAACCGAATATGTAAGAAAGTTTACTGAGGAAGTACCGAGAGAGAAAGTTTTGATTATTGAGGATGTAATGGATGCTTCAAGTAAAGATAATTTAGGGGATTTAAAAGTATCAAAAGATGAAATTATAGAAAATGTTGCAGAAAAAATACTTACTCAAGAAAAATTAGTAGGAGTAGTTGATTCAAATAATAATATTGTAGGGTCAATTAAACCTTCAAAAATAATAGATACAGTTTTTGGAGGAAGAAAAAACGGTAGTTAAAATATGGAGTATCTAAAAAAATATCCAAAATTATTTCAATGGTTATTTTTGTTAATTGTATTTTTTGGTTTATGTTTTGCAATTGATGTTCCTGAAACTTACAAATTTATAAGAGGTCAAGCAGAATTTGTTAAAGACCCAAATCAAAGTGTTTACTTTTTTCTAGGTAAAGAGGTTAGGTATTATGCCTTTGATGTATTTTGGAGATTGCCCCCACTTCTAGGATGGCTGCCTATTTGGATAAATGACTCTTTATTTTTCTTAATGAATGAGTGGATGCCTATGGAGTTTTGGAACGAAGATACTCAAGAATTTAAAACTCGACCACTACTATTAGAGATAAGTAGAAATTTAACTTCATTTATGACTTTTTTAATTGAATTAATTAGAGAGATTTTGCTTGGAGGTTTAGAAACTATCGTTGCATTTACTAGCTGGGATTTTATTGATGCTTATCCTTGGTTAGAATTGCCAGGTTTACCTTGGACAATTGTTGCGGCTGGAGCAGCGATACTTTCTTATAAATTAAGTGGAAAAGGATTGGCTTTGTTTGCAGGGTTAACAATGATCTATATTTCTATATTTGGTCAATGGAAACCCTCAATGCAAACACTTTCTTTTATACTTGTAGCAGCTCCACTTTCATTTATTTTTGGTCTAGGTTTAGGTATTGCAGCTTATAAAAGTAAACGTGTTGAAAAAGCATTATACCCAATTCTTCTGGTGATGCAGACTATGCCACAATACGCTGTATTAGTTCCTGCACTTGTTTTATTTGGAGTTGGTGATCATGCTGCTGTAATCATTACTATGGTCGTTGCAGTTCCACCAATGATATTATTAACAATATTGGGATTAAGAGCCATACCGCCGGAAGTAATTGAAGCAGGAAGAATGAGTGGGTGTACTAATTGGCAATTAATGTTCAAGGTGTTAATTCCTACAGCAAGACGAGATATTTTAATTGGAGTTAACCAAGTTATAATGGTTTGTTTTTCAATGGCAGTTATATCTGCCTTCATTGGTGCGAAAGGTTTAGGATTTAATTTATTGTTAGCTTTGAACCAACTTAATATTGGTTTAGCATTAGAAGCAGGATTGTGTATTAGTTTAATTGCAATTCTTCTAGATAAAATGTCTTTAGCTTGGGCAAATAAACAAACAGATTACTTTGGTAATTTGACATTTTTCCAAAGAAATAAAAACGTAATATTTTTTGCAGCTTCATTCGTAATTGGAATAATTCTTGCATATGTTGGGACTTTTATTTTTAAAGGTAGTTTTAATTACTTGTTTGAAATTCCTCATAATAAAGGAATATCAACAGCGGATTTTTGGAATAAAGGAGTTGATTGGATTTTTGATACTTTTTTCGTCTATATTAAAGCATTCAATACATGGTTAATTCAAGATGTGCTTCAGCCAATGAGGGCTTTATACTTAAGAATGCCTGCAGTTGCTACATTGGTGCTAGCAGTTGGAGCAGGATATTTAATAGGCGGAATTCGTTCAGCATTAGTTGTTGCTGCTTTGACTTTATTTATAGCATTAAGTCCATGGTGGGATAGAGCGTTAGTCACATTATATATGGCAACTTTTGGAGTAGTTATTTCTTGTTTAATAGGATTTACAGTTGGAACATTATGTTTTCAGAATAAAAAATCTGCGGCGTTTATGCTGGGTGTTTGTGATATTTTTCAGACATTTCCATCATTTGTATATTTAATTCCTGTAATGATGCTTTTTGGAATTACAGATACTTCTGTATTAATTGCAGTAATTGTCTATGCCACAATTCCTGCAACAAGGTATACAATTGAAGGTTTAAGAAGCGTTCCTGTTGGTTTACATGAGGCCGCAACAATGTCTGGAGTTAATAAATTTCAAAGATTAACAAAAATTGAATTTCCATTAGCATTCCCACACATGATGCTTGGTCTAAATCAAACAATCGTTTTTGCTTTGTTTATGGTTATAATAGGAGCATTTATTGGAACAGAGGATTTGGGTCAGTATATATTAAAAGCACTTTCAGATAAAAATGGAGCAGGAATCGGTTTAACTTTAGGTATCTGTGTTGCATTTATAGGTTTAATTTTTGACAACTTAATAAGAACTTGGGTTGGAAAAAGAAAAAAACATCTTGGTATAGATTAGTATTTTGAAAAAATATATTATTTCGATAGACCAGGGGACAACTTCCTCGAGGGTAGTGCTTTTTGATATCAAAGGCAATATTCGATTTATATCTCAATACGAATTTAAACAATACTTTCCAAGAAATGGTTGGGTAGAGCACAACCCAAATGAAATTTGGCTGACAACATTTAAAGCATTAAAACAAGTAATCAAAAAAGCAAAAAGTTTAAAAGGACATATACTTACAATTGGAATTACAAATCAAAGAGAAACTACAATTTTATGGAATAAAAAAACTGGAAAACCAATTTATAATGCAATTGTTTGGCAAGATAGGAGAACACAGGAATATTGTAAATCTCTTAAGAATAAAAATTATGAAAATATTTTTAGAAAAAAAACCGGATTATTTATAGATCCTTATTTTTCTGCTACTAAAATAAAATGGATTTTAGATAATGTAAAAGTTTCAAAAAAGTTAGTAAAAACAAATAATTTATTATTTGGTACAGTAGACACCTTTTTAATCTGGAAACTAACTAAAGGTAAACAGCATTTAACCGAAGCTACTAATGCAAGCAGAACTATGTTGTTTAATATTAATAACAATAAATGGGATAATGAAATTTTACAGAAATTAAAAATTCCAAAGAATATTTTGCCAGAGGTAAAAAATTCTGCAGATAATTTTGGCAAAACAGATAAGAGAGTTACTGGAAAAGAAATATCCATTTCAGCTGTTTTAGGAGATCAACAAGCTGCAGCTGTAGGACAGGCTTGTTTTGAAAAAGGATCAACTAAAAGCACTTATGGTACAGGCGCTTTTATAATAATGAATACTGGAACAAAAAAAATTTATTCAAAAAATAAATTATTAACCACAATTTGTTATCGATTGAATAATAAAACTACGTATGCTCTAGAGGGATCTATTTTCATAGCTGGAGCGGGTGTGCAATGGTTAAGAGATAAAATTAAACTAATTAAAAATGCTTACGAAACTGAAAAAATAGCTAAATCAACAAAAAGTAACGATGAAGTTTATGTTGTCCCAGCTTTTAGCGGAATAGGCGCCCCTTACTGGAGACCTGATGCAAGAGGTTTGATAACAGGTCTTACAAGAGATAGTAATTGGAAAACCTTAGTTAGAGCAACCGTAGAGGCAGTTGCTTATCAAAGTAATGACTTATTTTATTCAATGAATGAAGATGGTTTAAAACCAAGAATACTTAAAATTGATGGTGGTATGGTAGCTAATAATTGGTTTTCACAATTTTTGGCAAATATAATTAATTTAAAAGTAGTTCGACCTAAAATTTTAGAAACAACTGCACTCGGAGTTGCAATGTTAGCAGGTTACCAAATTGGAGAATTTAAATCATTAAATCATATTAAAAATACATGGAGAAAAGATAAGGAATTTATACCAAAAATTGATAAAAAATTGAGAAATCACTTATTGCAAGGTTGGCAGCAAGCAATTAAAAAAACTTTAGCATAATATTTATGAAAAAAGTTTTAATAATTGGAGCAGGGGCAATGGGCGCAGCTTTTTCTGTTCCTTTAATTGACAATAATCAAAAAGTAACTTTGACTGAACCATATAATCTAAATTTACTAAAAAAATTAAAAAATAAAAAAAAATTTCACCCAGCTCTAAAAATTAACTTATCAAATAAACTTAATCTTAAGAAATTTAGTCCTGAACTTTTGAATGATAAATGGGATTTGATAGTTGTTGCTGTAAGCTCAGTAGGTATAGACATGATAAGAAATTATCTAAAAGATCTTAAACAAAAAACGTTAATACTTGTTTTAACAAAAGGTTTAAAATTTCAAAAAAAAAGTAAAAAATTAATTAGTATGTCTGAGCAATTAAATCAAAATAAAAAGAATTTGAACATTTCAATATTAAAAGGACCTTGTTTAGCAAAAGAATTAGCAAGGAAGGTAAAAAGTTATACTGTAATAGCAAATAAAAATATAAGTATTGCAAAAAAAATTGGAAAAATGATTTCAACTCATTATTACAAAACAGAATATTCATCAGATGTAAAAGGTATTGAGTTTTCCTCTGCTATTAAGAATATTTATTCGATGATAATTGGATCGGGTCAAGGAAATAATACTTCATCTGCTTTATTCAGTAAATCAATAGATGAAATGAAATACTTAATTAAATTTTTTAGAGGAAGAGAAGAAACAGTATATGGTTTAGCTGGTATTGGAGACCTTTATGTGAGTGCTGTAGGTGGCAGAAATAGCAAAATGGGAGAATACTTAAGTAAAGGATTTTCTTTTAAAAATGCAAAAAACAAATTTATGAGAAATGATACCATTGAAGGAGCTGATTTAGCCAATGAAATTGCACCCTACATTTTAAGAAAAATTAATAAGAAAAAAATCCCACTAATGATTGCATTATTAAATGTGATTACTAAAAATAAAAAATTAAAAATAAATTATTAAATTTTTATTTGTTTAAAAAAGTTTCCATTGAGTCATCCATTGCTTTTTCCCAAGGTGTGTGATGGATTGGTGCAACAGATCCAGTTACAGGAGACGAAAACGATTTATTTCTATAAGTGAGAATGTCTTCCACTTTATGATGTTCCCAGTCTTTAAAATGTTTTCTAATTAATTCAAAATCTATTTCAGGATAATCAGACATATCATGAAGCTCCTTGGTATATTCTGTTTGAAAATCAATCATTTGATCAGGATTTTCCAGTTTTTCTTCCATTGAAACCCATTTGTTAATGTCTTTATCTATTTCCTCATTACTAGGCATTTTTATTTTGCCCATGATCACATCTCTTGCATACCATCCTTGACAATCAAACATATTAAAAGTGTGAAACTGATCCTGCATTCCTAAATATAAAAGTTTATGATTATCTTGCCACACAACTCCTTTGTAAAGTTTTGGTGGATATAATCTGTTATGTGTTTTTAATTTTAAGCTTTCATCTAAAAATGGGAAATGATGCAAATATCCAGTACACAAAATAACTACGTCAGCATTTTGTTCTGTTCCATCTTTAAATATGGCTTTTTTGCCTTCTAACCTGTCTAAGTAATGAACTTCTTTCATACCTTTTGGCCACTTGAAACCCATTGGGTTATGCCTGTAACCGATTGTTACACTTTTAGCACCATACTTATTACATTGTAGAGCCACATCTTCTGCAGAATAACTGCTCCCTAAAACAATTACATCTTTTCCTCTAAATTCTTCAGCATCTCTAAAATCATGTGAGTGCATTATTCTTCCTGGAAAAGAACTCATTCCTTCATATTCAGGAATAAAAGGTACGGAAAAATGACCCGTCGAGACCACCACATAATCAAACGTTTCATTTAAAATTTTATTATTTACTTTGTCCTGGTAGCTAATTTCAAACTTATCATTTTTATAAACAGTATTTGTAACTCTTGTATTAAATTTAATCTTACTTTTTATATTTCCTTTGCTCACTCTTCCTAAAATATAATCTTGTAGCACCTCTCTTGGAGGGAAAGAGGGAATTGGTTTTCCAAAATGTTCATCAAAAGAATAATCAGCAAATTCTAAACACTCTTTAGGTCCATTAGACCATAAGTATCTGTACATACTGTTAGGCACAGGATCTCCGTATTGATCTGAACCAGTTCTCCAGTTGTAGTTCCATAAACCACCCCAACTTTCTTGTTTTTCAAAGCAAACTATTTGAGGAATTTTTTCTCCTTTATTTTCTAAATGCTCAAATGCTCTTAAAATTGAAAGTCCACATGGACCAGCTCCTATGATTGCTACTTTTGACATAGAATTTTTCCTATCATTAATAAATTTATAAATATATCTTAATACCAATTTAAAAAAAAATAAAATTATATTTTGCTATGGGTTTTATTTGGAATTATCCAACCACTATGTGGATAGGAGAAAATAGAATTGAAGATTTATCCTCAGCTTGTAAAGAGTTAAATATTTCAAATCCATTATTTGTAACAGACAAAGATTTAATTAACTTAGATTTAATAAAAAATATAACATTAAGATTAAAAAAAAGTTTCAAAAATTTAGCTATCTTTTCTAATTTTACGGGAAATCCAATTGGAGAAAACGTAGAAGAAGGTGTTAAAGCTTATAATGCCGCGGATTGTGATGGTGTAATAGCTTTAGGGGGAGGAAGTGGTTTAGATGTTGGAAAAGCAATTGCATTTATGTGTAATCAATCTCGACCGTTATGGGATTTCGAAGATATTGGTGATTATTGGACAAGAGCAGATAGTTCTAAAATTTCAAAAATTATTGCAGTTCCAACCACTGCCGGGACAGGATCCGAAACTGGTAGAGCATCTGCAATTATAAATAAAGAAACAGGTGCAAAAAAAATTATTTTTCACCCAAAAATGTTACCTTCGATTGTGATTTTAGATCCTATACTTACATTAGATTTGTCTCCAAGATTAACAGCAGCAACTGGAATGGATGCACTTGCACATAATTTAGAAGCGTTTTGTGCACCAGGATATCATCCAATGGCTGATGGTATGGCAATAGAAGGAATGAAACTAATTAAAAATTCATTAATTAAAGCATTCATAAATGGAAAAGATGTTAAGGCTAGAATGGATTTACTTTCTGCAGCTTCAATGGGCTCGACTGCATTTCAGAAGGGACTGGGAGCAATTCACTCATTGAGCCACCCTATAAATGGCAAATTTAATGTTCACCATGGTTTATCTAACGCAATATTTATGCCTTATGTTTTAACATTTAATAAATCTTCAATTCAAAATAAAATAATTTCGATTTGTGATTATCTTAATTTAAATAAAAATTTTGATAGTTTTTTAAATTGGATTTTAGAATTAAGAAATAACTTAAATATTCCACATAAATTGTCAGATGTAATGGATTGTAATAAGATTGATTTAGATGAACTTTCCTTTATGGCATTTGAAGATCCATCTACAGGAGGAAATCCTAAAAAATTAAGTCAAAATGATCTAAAAGCAATGTATATAAAAAGCATTTCTGGAGAATTATTTTAATGAAAAAAATATTAATTGTAGAAGGAAACTTACGAGAAGAAAATCAAAGCTTTTCTGCAGCTGGTATTCAAACACACACAGAAAGCCTTAAGGATAGTTTGGCGTATTTTACAGATAAATTAGAAACCCATGTGGTTAATCCTTCATCAGATGAAAATATTGATAAAAATATTGATGTACTCGAAAGCTACGACGGTCTTATTTGGGGAGGAAGTAGTTTAAACATCTACAATAATACACCGGAAATAAAAAGACAAATTGATTTTATGAAAGAGTGTCAAAAAAAAATCAAAAAAATTTTAGCAATTTGTTGGGGTATGCAAGTCGCTGTGACCGCAGCGGGCGGGGAAGTAAAAAAGGCGACAAAAGGATCTCATAGAGGCATTGCATCTAATATAGAAATTAATGAAAATGGTTTAAATCATCCACTTTATAAAAATAAAGATAAAATATTTAATACACCAGCATTTAATTTTGATGAAGTAGTAACAATGCCAGAAAATTCGATTTTATTAGCCTCAAACTCAATTAATAACGTGCAAGGAATAAATTTTAAAGTTCTAAATTGTAATGTGTGGGGTCTCCAATACCACCCTGAGATTACTTATAATAAAATGATCAATTTGATTATTTTTAGAAAAAAAAGACTTTTAGAAAAAGGTGCTTTTAAAAATGAGAATGAAATAGAGGACCATATTGTGCATATTGAAAAAGAAAATAAAAAATTAGATAAAATTTCAAGAATGAGAGAATTAGAAAATTGGCTTAATTATCTTAATTTAGAATAATCCTTCAATCTCACCCTTATCATTTAATTTAATAGAGTCTGCGGCGGGAACTCTAGGAAGACCTGGCATAGTCATGATTTCACCGCAAACAACAACTATAAATTCAGCGCCAGAGGAAAGTCTTACCTCCCGCACAGGCAAAACATGACCTGTAGGAGCTCCTTTTAAATTTGGATCAGTTGAAAAACTATATTGTGTTTTTGCAACACAAACAGGTAACTTTCCATAACCTTTTTCTTCAAATTCTTTTAGCTGTTGTCTTACTTTTGTATCTGCTACTACTTCTGAAGCGCTATACATTTCTTGAGCAATTTTTTCTATTTTTTTGAATAATGGGAGATCATCTTCATATAAAAATTTAAATGTATCTTTTTTATCTTCACAAATTTCTACAACATTTTTAGCTAGTTCAACGGTTCCATCGCTTCCATTAGACCAATGAGTACATTTAGAAGCTTTTACACCTTGGGTCTCACAAAAATCTAACAAAGTTTTCATTTCACTCTCTGTATCAGTAATAAAATGATTTACAGCAACAGTAACAGGTAATCCGAATTTTCTAATATTATTTATGTGTCTTCGTAAATTCACTAATCCATCTTTTAATGCGGATACATTTTCTTTTTTTAAATCTTCTTTATTAACTCCTCCATGCATTTTAAGAGCCCTAATAGTTGCTACAATAACTACACAGTCTGGTTTAAGTCCTGATTTTCTACATTTAATGTTTAAAAATTTTTCAGCTCCTAAATCTGCTCCAAATCCTGCTTCCGTTACAACATAGTCAGACAATTTAAGACCCGCTTTTGTTGCAATTACAGAATTACATCCATGAGCTATATTTGCAAAAGGTCCACCATGAATTATTGCTGGATTATTTTCCAAAGTTTGAGTTACATTTGGTCTAATTGCTTCTTTAAGTAAAACAGTCATTGGACCCTGTGCATTTAAATCTTTTGCATAAATAGATTGTCTATCTCTTGTATATCCAATTGTAATATTTCCAATTCTGTTTTCTAAATCTTTTAAGTCTGTAGCTAAGCAAAAAATAGCCATTAATTCAGATGCAACAGTGATATCAAAACTGTCTTGTCTTGGATAACCGTTGGCTACTCCACCAAGATCAACAATTATTGATCTTAAGGATCTATCGTTCATATCCATTACTCTTCTCCAAACAACTCTTCTTACGTCAATATTAAGTTTGTTACCCCAATAAATATGATTATCAATTAATGCAGATAATAAATTATGAGCTGATGTAATAGCGTGAAAGTCACCAGTAAAATGAAGATTAATTTGTTCCATTGGTACTACTTGTGCATAACCACCTCCAGCAGCACCACCCTTCATTCCAAAAGACGGACCAAGACTTGGCTCTCTTAAACAGACAATAGATTTTTTTCCTATTTTATTTAAACCGTCATTTAAACCAACTGAGGTTGTGGTTTTACCCTCACCAGCTGGAGTAGGGGTAATTGCAGTAACTAAAATTAGTTTACCGTTTTCTTTTTTAAGAGTATTTAAATATTCCAGATTTATTTTTGCTATGTGTCTACCCATTGGGCTAAAAGCAAAATTTTCGTCTGGTACACCAACTTTCGATAGAATATCTTTTATGGGTTGCATCTTAGCTTCCCGAGCTATTTGGATGTCAGATTTTACTTCAGCCATAAATAATCAAATAAATTAAAAGTTTTTTATCTGTGACTTCTTATCCTTTTTTGTTATTTTTGGAAACTTCTAAAAAATATATATAAAAAAAATAAGCACTATTTAAATTGATTGTTATAAAATTATAAAATGCAAAAATATTCTATATTTAACTTAGTCAAAAACGCTTTTTCTAACCATGAAAATTGGGATCTGGCATGGAAAGACCCTACACCAAAAGAGGAATATGATGTTGTAATAATAGGTGGTGGAGGCCACGGACTAGCTACAGCCTATTATCTAGCTAAAGAACATAATATTACAAATGTAGCAATTATAGAAAAAGGTTGGATAGGTGGTGGAAACGTTGGACGTAACACTACGATAATTAGATCAAATTATATGCATGATGAAAATGGTCTTTTCAGTGAGTTTGGAATGGATTTGTGGAGAAAGATGAGTCAAGATTTAAACTATAACGTAATGTTCTCACCAAGAGGAATAATTAATCTTGCACACTCTGATGCACAAATGAATGCTTATGCAAGAAGAGGAAATTCAATGAGATTAAATGGAATTGATGCAGTTTTACTTAACAGAGAACAAGTTAAAGAAATAATTCCAATGGCCGATTTTTCTGAAAATGTAAGGTTTCCTATTTTTGGAGGATTGATGCAGCCAAGTGCAGGTACAGCAAGACATGATGCAGTTGCATGGGGCTATGCACGTCAAGCAGACTCCATGGGTGTAGATATAATACAAAATTGTGAAGTAATTGGATTTGATGTTGTTGCTGGTAAAATAAAAGGAATTAGAACCTCAAGAGGAAATATTAAATCAAAAAAAATTGGGTTGTGTGTTGCTGGTAGCACAAATATTTTAGCTGAAAAGTTAAATATGACGTTACCTATAGAAACTCATTTGCTTCAAGCATGTGTTTCAGAACCAGTAAAACCTGTTTTAGATAATGTAGTAACCTTTGGTGCAGGTCATTTTTATATAAGTCAATCTGATAAAGGTGAAATGGTAATGGGTGGTGATCTTGATGGATATAATAGTTATGCTCAAAGAGGAAACTTACCAACATTACAACATGTATTGACCGAGGGAATAGCGATGATGCCCTTTTTAAGTAAATTAAAAATGCTTAGAACATGGGGCGGTATCATGGATATGTCTATGGATGGATCACCAATTATTGATAAAACACATATTGAAGGTCTGTATTTAAATTGTGGATGGTGTTATGGTGGTTTTAAAGCTACTCCTGCATCAGGTTGGACATTTGCACATACGATTGCACAAGATAGAGTTCACGAATTAAATGCTGGTTATAGTTTAGATAGATTTAGCACGGGTCACCTTATTGATGAAAAAGGACTTGGTACTAAAACCTGGATATCATAAATGCTTTATATTAACTGCCCGCATTGTGGAATGAGATCTCAAAATGAATTTTCATATGGTGGAGATGCAAGTGTTAAAAGGCCAAGCTTAAATAAAGAAGTATCTGATCAAGAATGGGATAACTTTGTTTACAATAGGAAAAGCTTAAGAGGAAAACATTTAGAGCTTTGGCAACATATTTCTGGATGTAGACAATGGATTAAAGTTGAGAGGGACACATCTACACACGAAATATTTAGAACTTTTAAAGCTGACGAGGAAGTTGCAAAGTGACTCAAGGCTTTAGAATTGAAAATGGTGGATTAATAGATAGGAATAAAAAGCTATCTTTTAAATTCAACGGCAAAAAATATTTTGGCTACGAGGGTGATACCTTGGCATCAGCTTTGTTGGCAAATGGAGTTCATTTAGTAGGGAGAAGTTTTAAATATCACAGACCAAGAGGCTTCTTTGGAGCTGGGGTTGATGAACCATATGCGGTAGTTCAACTTTATAGAAATGGAGAAACAGAGCCAAACATCAAAGCTACAGAACAAGAACTTTTTGAAGGTTTGGAGGCAAAAAGTGTTAATTGTTGGCCAAGTGTGAATTTTGATATTGGTGCGATAAATAATTTTTTAAAAATTTTTTTACCAGCAGGTTTTTATTATAAAACTTTTATGTGGCCAAAAAGTTTTTGGTATCGAATTTACGAGCCTTTCATAAGGAAGGCTGCGGGTTTAGGTGTTGCTTCAATTGATCATGATAAAGAGAGATATGAGCATAAATATGAGTATTGTGATTTGCTAATTGCAGGTTCAGGACCATCAGGATTAGCAGGCGCATATGCTGCAGCTAAAAATGGTGCAAAAGTAATATTAGCGGAAGACAAACCTAGATTTGGAGGATCTTTACTAACTAGTGACGTAAATATTGGTAATCAATCAGGAAAGGATTGGGCCGAAGGAATGATCACAGAATTAAAGGCTATGCCAAACGTTGTTGTAAAAAATAGATCTCAAATTTTTGGATACTACGATCATAATATGCTTGTAATGTCTGAAAAGGTAAGTGATCATTTACCAAAGACTAAAAAATATCATCCGAATAAAAGATTATGGTATATTCGTGCAAAGGAAGTTTTAATTTCTTCTGGATCTATAGAAAGACCTATTGTTTTTGGAAACAACGATACTCCTGGAGTTATGCTTTCTTCAGCTGCAAAAGAATATTTAAAGGTATATGGAGTATTAGTTGGAAGAAAACCACTAGTATTTACAAATAACGATAGTGGATATGAAACAGCAATTGAATTTAAAAAACATGGAGTAGATCCAATTATCTTAGATACTCGAAAAAATCCTAAATCAGAAATAATTGATGAAGCAAAAAATTTAGGTATTCATATTAAAAATTCTTATGTAGTAGCTGCAGCACAAGGATACAAAAAAGTAAAATCAGCGGATATTGCAAGCATATCTGATGACAAAAAACAACTTGGAAAAATAGAAAATATTCAATGTGATTGTATTTGTGTTTCTGGTTTTTGGACACCAACCATTCATTTAGCTTCACAATCAGGCAACAAAACAAAATTCAAAGAAGAAATTGATGCATTTGTACCTGGAACATCAAAACAAAATGAAACTTCTTTAGGTGCAGCTAATGGAATATTTTCACTTGAGGAAACTTTAAAGACTTCATTTAAAGCAGGAGGCGAATTATCAAAAAAAATTACTGAAAATGAAAACAATGTAGCTATACCAAATGTTGTTGAAAAAAAATCTTCTCAACATGATAAATTTTGGTGTGTTCCATTACCTAAAGGAAAAAATTATAAAAGATTTTTAGATTTTCAGAATGATGTTGCAGTTTCGGATATAGAAATAGCTTTGAGAGAAGGTTATCGTTCGATTGAGCACGTAAAGAGGTACACAACCCTTGGTATGGCAACAGACCAAGGTAAAACAAGTAATCTTAATGGACTCCAATTAGTTTCTGAAATAGAAAATAAAGTAGTCCCAGCTGTTGGTCATACTACTTTTAGACCACCTTATACTCCAATTTCAATTGGCGCTATCGTTGGCAGAGAAGTAGGCAAACATACAAAACCAACTCGTAAATCTCCAATTCATACATGGCATGAAAAAAATAACGCAGTTTTTGTTGATGCAGGTGTTTGGTTAAGGCCAAGATATTACAAAAGAGGAAATGAAAATTTATTTGAAGCCTCTAAAAGAGAAGCTAAAAATGTTAGAACAAATGTTGGCGTTTGTGATGTAACGACTTTAGGAAAAATAGATGTTAAGGGTCCTGATGCAGCAGAGTTTTTAAATAGAGTTTATACTAATGCATGGTTAAAACTTCCAGTTGGTAAAGCTCGATATGGGGTAATGTTAAGAGAAGATGGAATAGTAATGGATGATGGAACTACAACTAGAATCTCTGAAAATCATTATCATATGACCACTACTACAGCTCAAGCTGCAAATGTATTATCTCATTTAGAGTATTATTTACAATTAGTATGGCCAGAACTAAATGTAAATGTGGTTTCAACAACCGAGCAATGGGCAGGAGCAGCTATTGCTGGACCAAAATCAAGAGATTTATTACAAAAATTATTCCCAAATTCTGATGTCTCAAATGAGGGTTTGCCATTTATGGGTTATACCGAAGCAGATTTATTTGGTGTTAAAGCAAGAATATTTCGAATTTCATTTTCAGGAGAGCTTGCTTATGAGGTAAATGTTGTGTCAGATTATGGAAACTTTATGTGGGAAAAAATAATTGAAATCGGTGAAGAATTTAAAATTCAACCATACGGCACTGAGGCATTATCAACTTTAAGAATTGAAATGGGACATGTTGCTGGATCAGAACTTGATGGCAGAACAATTCCTTATGATACTGCTTTAGAAGGTCTTGTAAGCAAAAAGAAGGATTTTATTGGAAAAAGATCATTGCAAAAGTCTGCTTTTACAGCAGAAGATAGACAAAGAATAGTAGGGGTAGTTCCTATAGATAAAAAAACAAGTATACCAGAAGGCTCACATTTAGTTAAAGATGCTAAAGCACCATTACCAAATCCTAAGTTAGGTCATATCTCTGCATCATGTTGGAGCGTTGAATATGATAACCCTTTTTCATTAGCAATATTGAAAAATGGAAAAAATATGATTGGAGAAAAATTATTTGCAATGTCTCCATTAAAAAATAAAATAATACCAGTTGAGATAGTTTCATCGCACTACGTAGATCCAAAAGGTGAAAGGGTAAGATCATGAGTTTAATTTCAGCTTTGGCAAATGTTCACATTACTGGTCAATTTGGAGATCACGAAGGTAAGAATGAAAATGATTTACTTAAAGTAAGTGAAATTAAAAATTTACTGATAGTTCAAATAGCACAATATAAAAATTCCTCAGTTTCTTTTGAGAGTATTGATATTGATGGTTTAAAAATAAAAAATGAACCTTTAACTGTAACATCTAATCAAAACACAAGAATTATGTGGAGTGGACCTAAGAACTGGCTTTTAGTTTCGTCGAAAAGAGATCTTAAAAAAAATATTTTAGATAAATTTAAAGATACAGATTTTGCTGTAACAGATTTATCGCATTCAAGAGCTATAATTGAAATCGAGGGAAAAGAAACAATTGAAGTTTTAAAAAAAGGTTGTCCGTTTAATTTTAATACACTAAAAAAAAATAATTCAATTAATTCTACTTATAATGGAATAGCGCTTATAGTTGATAAAATTGATGAAGAGCCTAATAAAGTAAGATTGTTTACTTTAAGAAGTTTTGGAGAGTCTTTGTATCACTCAATTACTGATGCTTCGCTAGAGTTTGGATATAGATCTTTGTAATTTAAAATTATTAATCTCTAGTAGCAATATAAACACCAATAGAGGTTATTAAAAATCCAATTAGATCTAATTTAGTAAAACTTTCATTCAAAAAAAGCCATGCCATAAAAGCTGATGTAGCAGGAATTAAGAAAAATATAGAAACAGTTTTACTAGCTGAATTGTTTTTTATTAAATACATCAATATTGTAAAAGCACCGAATGACACCATAAATATCTGATGACTCATTGCTAATATAAATGTTTTTGAAAAGTCAATATATGGATCGATAAATAAAACTATTATTAACAAATGAAACAAGCAACCTCCAAGTGCTTGATTCATATTGTTGATCGACAAAGGTAGGTTGTTACTTAATTTTTTTTGCCATAACGTAGAAAATGTAATTGCTAACAACGCTATTACCGTAGCAACCAACCCAGCTGTTGGTATCTTAGAACCCACATCAAAACCTAGTACTAGGCCTGCTCCAATAAATCCCAATAAAACACCTAGCCACTGCTTGACAGATACTTTTTCATTTAAAATTGGACCACTTAATGCATTTGTAAGAACTGGCTGTAGAGTTACTATTAATGCAGCTATGCTCGTAGGCATACCTATTGAAATTGAATAAAATACACCTCCAAGATAGAAACCATGAAAAAGGACACCACTAAAAAAGGACTCAAAAAAGTTTTTTTTACTAACCAAAATTTTTTGGTTTGAATAAACTGAGTATAAAAAAAAACCAAAAGCAACTATAGCAAATCTAAAAGAAAGAGCTGAAAATGGATCGCTATTATCAATGATAGGTTTTGTAGTTATAAATGCGGATGACCAAAGTAAAATAAAGATAAATGGAAATATTTTAGCCATTATGTTTTATAAATTAATAATGAAAATAATCTCAATAATTTAACTTCTTTTTAAACATATTCTATCTTGAGTTGAATCTTAAATTATGTATTAATCTTTTCGTTATTTATGAAAATATTAAAATTAATATTTTTTTCATTTAGTTTATTTTTTTTCTCAGGATGTCTTCAAACTTCTGCTTTACTCGGTCCTGGTCTAACTGTTGCAACTTCAGGAAATGTATTACAAGCTGGTCTACAATATGGAGCAAACACGGCAGTAAAGAATGAAACTGGAGAATATCCAATAGAATATATTAAAAATTCAGTTGAGGAAAAAAATAATCAAAAAAAATTTTATGTTGATTTTAAAAATTTTATTGAAAATAGAATTCAAGCCTCAAGGAGAAAACTTTCTCTGGATTAGTTTATAAATTTAACTTAATCAATTTTTCTTGTTTGGTTTCTTTACACCACATTTCATAACTTTCACATACCCTCCACAAATGATCAAATGCTCGCTGTGAAATTTCTAAAGGAAAATGACTTTTTGTATAATAAAGTTTTGGTATTTTCATTAAAAATTTAATCATGGAGTCTTTTTGAAGTTCTAAGAGTCTTAAAGTTTCTTCATTAATTTTTTTTTTAGTAATTTGATCTATAAATTTGTTGTTCTTTAATTCTAAAAACCAGTTATCATGAAACTTTCCTGAACTTAATAAGTTATATTCTTCAGATGTCATGAAAATTTCAAATGCCTGTATGTTATTTACTTCAGGATTGCTTGATTTAATTTTAACAATATTTGAATAAACAAATTCTGCAGCCCTTAATACATACGGCTTTTCTGTCTTTTTAGACATAGTTAATTCTTATTTTTAATCATAGCTGATTGAGCTAGAATTAAATTTGGATCTAAAAAAATTTTTGAAGATTTAATGTTTTTAAAAGATTTAAATGCAAAAATTGCAATTGGAAGCTCAGTGCAACCTAAAATTATTTTTTTGCATTTCATTTTTATTAAGGAATTAATTGCGGGTTTTATAGCTTTTGCAGCAGCTTTTACATTGCCCATTTTAACAAATTTAATAGCTTTGTTTACTGATAATTTTTGAAGTTTGCTAGATGGCTCAATTAATTCATAATTTTTTTCAAAAAAATTTTTATAAACACCAGTTTTTAAAGTTCCCTCTGTTGCCAATAGACCTACTTTAGAATTTTTTTTACATTTTTTTTTTGTAAACTTGAAAACTTCTTTTGGCATATTAATTATTGGAATATTTATTTTTTTTTGTAAATCATCAAACCAATAATGAGCTGTATTACAAGGTATAACTATAAATTTACATTTATTTTTCTCTAAAAGTTTACATCCTTTGAGTAAACTTTTTAAAACTTGAGTATATTTTTTCTTGCTAACTTTGTTGGTAAACCTGTTAGAAAGATTTTTAGTATGAGAACCTATCGACTCAGGCCTTCCAGGAATATTTGATTTATTATAAAGTAAAAATAATGGATACTCTTGGTCAATCTTCCCTCTATTTAGCACAGCAAGCTTGTTACAAAAATCAAGACCAGCTTGTGTTCCCATTCCACCTAAAATTCCAATCATATTTTTATAATTAAATAACTTTTGAATTTAAATCTATAATTATTAATTGTGTTTAAAGGTTGTTTTTTTAAATTTGGTATTGGCTGAAATGTAAACTTATTAAATATTTAAATAAATTTTCTCAGCCAATATGAAGTGTGAAATTATGCAGTTTTTAAGTTAACTGCTGAAGGACCTTTAGGACCATCTTCAACATCGAAAGTCAAAGCTTGACCCTCATCTAAACCGTTCATACCAGCATCTCTTACTGCTGAAACATGTACAAACACATCTTTCTCTTTATCTTCTCTTTCAATAAATCCAAAACCTTTGGTTGGATTAAACCATTTTACTTTACCTTGTAGACTCATATTATATCTTCTTACTTTTTGTTATGTTTTAAAATTACTTAAAATTAAGTAACAAAACGCTTTTTTTAGATTTTATTGGGTTTTGTCAACAAAATAGATCAAATAATAAAATTATTGTTTAAATATGATCAATTAGCTTGGTTAAATAAACAGAATTGACGTCTTCTTTATAATGCGCAAAGGGTTTGCAAGGAGTAAAACCAGCTTTTTTGAAAAGTTTTCTTGCTGGTATAAAAAAATTACCAGCACCTGTTTCTATACTTAATCTTTTTATTTTTAGCTTTTTTGCTTCATTAATTAAATGATTTATTACTTCAGTCCCAAGACCTTTTTTTCTAAAATCATCATGAATTCTTATTGATTTAAATTCTCCATGTTCTTTATTTATAAATTTTAGTGCGCCACATCCAATTAATTTTTTATCATCCCACAAGCTCCAAAATTTAATTGAATTAACTCTTAATCCAGGAATATCTAACACATGGGCACTACCTTCTGGTGATGCAGCTCTAAGCTCAATAAAATGTTTTGTTAGAAGTTCATTTACCTCAGAATTATCAAAATTACCTTCTATAGATTTTAACATTTATACTAAAGTTGTGACATGGCCCATTTTTCTTTTTTCTTTAATTTCTTTTTTTAAATAATCAAAGAAAAATTCGTTATTATTAAATTTTTGCATATTTCTATATTGCGTGATTTGGTCTCCAAGTAAATTTATCATTCTAGCATTAGATATTTTTTTTAAAGGGATTTGCTCTAGTCCACAAACAGCTCTTATATGATTTTCAAATTGACTCACATTAAATGCATTTATTGTTAAATGACCTGAGTTATGTACTCTAGGAGCAATTTCATTAACATATAAGTTATCATTTCTATCAATAAAAAACTCTACACATAAAGTTCCAACATACTTCAGTTCCTCTGCAATAAGCATAGCCCAATCTTTTGATTGATTGAATATTTTTTCATTAATTTCAGCAGGTATCTTTGAATATTTTAAAATTTGATCTTCATGGGTATTTTCTATTGGCTCATAAATTTCATATTTATTGTTACTAAATCTTGTAATGATAATTGAAATTTCTTTTTTTAATTTTACAAGTTTTTCCAAAACATATCCTTTAGAAAAATCAATATCTATTTTGTTAAGTTCATTTATAGAATTTATTGGATATTGTCCTTTACCGTCATAACCTAATGTAGTCGTTTTAAGAATACCTGGTAAGAAATCTTCTAAAGCGTCTATGTCTGATTTCTTTTCAATTGAAACATATCTTGTTGTTCTTATGTTTAATTTATTAACAAAATCTTTTTCAGCTAATCGATGCTGAATTAGTCTGTTTACTGATGGTTTTGGTAAAACAGTTTTTGATTTATTAATTTCATTTAATGTTTCAAAAGGTATATTTTCAAATTCGTAAGTTACTAAATCTACCTGATTAATAAAATCTGAGATTTTTTCTTTACTATCATAACTCCCAGCAATAAATTGATCACAAAAATTTTGCGCTGGGGCATCTATATCATCACAAAAGATTACAGTTTTAATACTTAATTTTTTTGCAGCTATTGCCAACATACTCCCAAGTTGACCACCCCCAATAATACCAAGAGTAATTTCAGACATTTTATTTAGGTTTTTTCTTTACTGATTTAGTTTGATAAATTCTAAATTTTTTAAGACTCTTATAAACTCGGTGATCATTGTTAGCAATAATTGCTGCAGCTAATAATGCAGCATTAATTGCACCATCTGCTCCTATAGCAAGAGTTCCAACTGGTATTCCTTTTGGCATTTGTACAATTGATAATAAACTATCTAAACCTTTTAGTTTTTTACTCTCAACAGGTACACCTAAAACAGGTATATGAGTCAGCGCAGATATCATTCCTGGTAAATGTGCAGAACCTCCAGCACCAGCAATAATCACACCAATATGATTTTGTTCAGCTTTTTTTGCATAATCATACATTCTTTTAGGTGTTCTATGGGCAGATATAACTTTAGTTTCAAATGAAACTCCAACTTTTTTAAGAGTTTTTTCTGTAAGTTTCATAATTTTGTAGTCAGATTGACTTCCCATAATAATTGAAACTTTAGATTTAATATTTTTTTTCATGAAATTCGATAAATCGTTTTATTTCAAAATAAACTTAAAATTTCAATAAAATTAATAGTATTTAAAATACAATTGATTAGAGTTGAGCAATCTATGAATTATAAAATCGACAATCTTCAATACTGTAATTGGTCAAGAAAAATATTTGAGATTAATAGGTCTGCAGGTCTAGATGCTGTTCATGCCACAATTGTTTATCATGAGGATTTTGAAGAATTAAAAGTTGAAATTAAAAAGTGGGAAAAATTATTCATTGAAAATTCTGATTTAATTTTTTTAGGGAAAAATTTTAAAGATATTGATAAAGCTAAAAGAGAAAATAAAACTGCAATTTTTTTTGGTTTTCAAAATTGTTCTCCAATTGAAGATGATATAAATCTTGTTGAAAAAGTTCATGAATTAGGATGTAGATTTATGCAACTTACATATAATAACCAATCCTTACTAGCAACAGGGTGTTATGAAAAAGTAGATAGCGGTGTTACAAATTTTGGTCGTGAGGTTATAAGAGAGATGAATAATGTTGGACTTGTAATTGATATGTCTCACTCAGCAGAAAAAAGTACACTTGATGCAATCGATTTAAGTGAAAAACCAATTGCAATTACTCATGCTAATCCATCTTTCTGGCATGCAGCTAAAAGAAATAAATCTTCAGATTTATTAAAAACTTTAAGTGATAGCGGTGGTATTTTAGGATTATCATTATACCCACATCACTTAAAAAATAATACAAATTGTACTCTAGAAAGTTTTTGTGAGATGGTTGCTAAAACTGCTGAAATAATGGATGTTACAAAAATTGGAATAGGATCTGATCTTTGCATAGATCATCCAGACTCTGTGGTTGAATGGATGAGAAATGGTTCTTGGTCGAAAAATAAAAATTTCGGAGAGGGTACAAAAAACAAACCAGGTTTTCCAAAACAACCTGATTGGTTTGTTGATGCAAGAGGTTTTTCAAATCTTGAAAAAGGTCTGAAAAAAGTTGGATTTTCAGACACCGAGACATATGGAATACTTGGAAATAATTGGTACAATTTTTATAAATCGATCTAATTATGAAAATTGAACTTAGAAGTCCAAACAAAATAATGAAGTTATCTAGGCTAGGATCATTTCATCAATCTAAATTATCATTTTTAAGAAGCTTCTTAAATGAATTTAAAGAATGGGAATATAAAAGAGATTTATTTGATCTAAATAAAAATGGTTTTGGAGAAGCTGTCTATTCATTTAGAAAAAATAATAGAGTTTATTCTTTAGTTTGTTTCGCAAATGAAATTAAAGATGAAGAAAGATCAGATAGGGTCATAGCTACAAAATGGGATGCTGCTTTTACATTACACGACGGAGTTCCAACTAAAAAAGATATTGTAAGATTAAAAAATGAAGTTCCAAAACAAGAAGTTGGACGACTTTCTTATAAAGAATTAACTTTATCTAGGGCAAATAAATCGTTGAGAATTTATAATCATGTAGTTGAAAACTTAAGCAAGGGGAAGCAACCAGATCTTAATTTATTATCAAAAGTTGGTTACTTATATAGAACAACTGCTGTATATGGATCAGGTAAATTTGGACTTGCCGATCGATTTAGAATTAAAAACCGAAAAGAAATTAATGGACCATTCAGATTAGAAATGATGCTTGTTTATTTAGTTAGACAATTTACTTTTGATCAAGTCAATCATGTTGCGTATCACAAAAACCCAAAAACAGCAGTTAAATTAGATAATAACATTTGTAAAAATTTAGGAATTGGTAATTCAACTGGACTAGGTATGGCCCCATTTATAGTCAACCACCCAACCTTATTAAATAACTGGATTTTAAGTAGAGAGACAGCACTAAAAAAAATTAGAGAGATCAAAAATGTAAAAAGTCAGGACAGTGCTTTATTTTTAGAGTGTGTTAAAAAATCTTTAAGAAATATCACTAGCTGGAACACGGATAGCGAATATCAACAAAGAAAAATTTCTTCATTATTAAATGATGTTAGAAAATTTTTAAATTTTATAGACCAAGATTTTAATTTTGAGAGTGAGTATCCCTTTAATAGAATATATCAATGGTTAGAGGATAATACCTGCGAGGAATGTATTGAATATATTGTTTCAATAATGATGGAGCCCTATAATGATATTGTGAATCCTTTAATTAAAGAGATGAGCTCGGATGAAGAAAAATATTTTAATATTCCAACGTATAGAAAAGTTGATGAATTACGAAATATAATTGAATCAAAATATCCAAATATTTTAGATATTAATTTTGAAGAAAAAGAAAATAATAAAAACTTTTGGTTTATTTCAAAAAATAAAGAGGAGCCTAGACTGGCCGATCGTTTTGAAGAGCATGGATCAGAATTAGAACAGCCTTTAGCGATAGCAAGAGATATAAAAAAACTTTATATCAAACTATTAAACACAAAAAATAATTTAACTGTTGCTGAGTTTTTATCATTAAATTCTGAGTTAAGACATGTTGTAAGGAGAGCATTCATCGTAGAAAAGTTTCCTTACTCTGAAATTCAAGACAATACAATTGGTAAAGATTTAATGCCAATCGATATGCTTAGACTCAAATTATCTTTTTTTGGTGCATTAAAGTTTGATCCACGATCTGACAAATGGTTAAGAATTTGTATGTTCCAAGGAGCCCCGCTTCCAAATGAGCTAAAAAGTTATGATGAGCAATGGGTTTACAAAACTAATATTTAACAATGATATCACTGAGTGAAATTGAAACTACAGTAAAAAGAGCCTCAAAAGCAGCAGGATATTCCTGGGGTGTTTCTGAGGAAACAGGCAAATGTATCAGGTTGTTAGAGCTATTTAGTTTACCAGGCATCAAGCACTTAAATGAATATTTTAATGAAAAAATTAAAAGTAAGTTTGAAAATTTAAATCGAATTAGTGAAAATAATCCTTCAATAAATAATCCTTACTGTCCCATTAGTTTAGGTGTTAGTTTTTTAGATCAGATAAATTTGTTAGAAAATTTAAAAAAAATCGAATTTAAAAATGTTGCTTATCCAATAATTTTTATTTCCTTTATAAGTCGTTCATCTGAAGTTATTGGAAAAAAAATTTATGTAAAAATAGATGAAAAAAAAATTTTATTAAATCTAAATGTAAATATTAGTTCAAATTTTATTGATCAAGAATTTCCTAAGAAAGCTGATACAATTCAAGTAAATCTACTTGAAAATGAGGACAATTTTAATAAACATGAATGGAATAATTTGTATAAGTTATCAGAAAATACTTTTGTCGAGGAAAGTGACAGATTAAAGGAAGGTGCAGCAGGTGCCGGTTTAACCGATAATGATTGATAAATTTGATGATAAAAACTTAACTACAGATAGTGAAGAGTTAAATAACATTTGCGACGAATGTAAAGAGGAGGACGAGAGTGTCACTCAAAATTTAATTCTTACTGGATTTAAATTATGTAACTCTTGTAGAGTTTCTAAGACTATTTTTCCTCTTTAACTAATTTGACTAGTTGGAAGCATATTCATTCTACTCATCACAAATGAGATAGATAAAAATGCAATAATTAAAAAAGACAACAGTACTATTCCAAAAGATTTAAAATTAGATTTTAAATTTAATATTTGTTTAGTTGAAATTATTAAACCAGCAAATATCCAAAATTGAGTAAGAAAAATTATTGGTATCATTAAATCTGGTGTCACAGCAAAAAATCTTAATAAACCAGGAGCATGTGCAAAACCTACTGCTGTTAAAACTTTTTTGAAAGAAACCTTAGTTTGTTTATCAGGAAATAACTTAACTCCAATTACAAAAATAAAAATCGCCCATATAAGCCAAGTAATTATTGCAGTTAAACCAGACATTGCAATAGCTGTCCTTATAATGGTATTCGCAGCTACTGCTCCAGCGATGCCATCTAGGATCATTATAATCCCAGCAAAGTATATAGATGCTTCTCCAAAATTTTTATTGTCTGTATAAAGTGTTTTATCTAATTTTATGGACTTAAAAATTATATTTAAAAATTCAGCAAACATTAATTTTTTTTATTTTTATTTTTTTGAGCCTTATATGAAACAATTAATGGAAATACTATTAAAGCAATAGCAATAATAATGCAAACTGCTATTAAAAAACTTTTAGTCATTTGATTGAAAAGGGGAGCTATAATTAGCTCCCCCATTAAATTTTAGCCTTTAACAACTTCTCTTGTATTTGCATTGAAAGACTCTTTGAATGGTATATCCACAACTACCGCATCCACAGGTTCACCTGGAGTGTTTGAGTATTTTTCTGGAAGATGAACCTTAAACTTAGTTCCAACTTTATTTTTTGGAAATCCATTAGGGTTTAAAGTTCCATCAAATGGAACGTATCCCATAGCAATATTGGTTTTCTTTTCTGGATGCCACCAAGGTGATGTTAAAAATCCGACTGGATCTCCACCACTTTCTGGTGATACCAACCAAAAGTCTGGTGCATAATCGTCAATTGGTTTACCGCCTAACTCCATTCCAACTAATTGAAGTTTGTAGGGTTTTTTTCCTGCTTTTATATCCTCACCCATTTTCTCCAAAGCAGCTTTACCAACATAATCAGCTTTTTTATTCCATTCTCCTTTACCAGATAGTGAAACTTGATAACCTAAGTTACATTGAAATGGATTGTGTTGTTGATCCATGTCTTGTCCCCAAGAAAGAATACCCGCTTGTATTCTTCTATGGTGTGCAGGCGCAATAACCATCAAGTTATGTTTTTTACCTGCATCCAATACCGCATTCCACATATCTTCAGCGTATAAAGTTGCATTTCTTAAGTATATTTCATAACCAGCTTCTCCAGAAAAACCAGATTGAGAAATTACACAACTTCTACCACCAACTTTTGCTTCTGCTAATCCATAGAAAGGCATATTATCAAAATCAACTTGGTCTCCACAAAGGTCTTGCATCAAAGCTTTTGATTTAGGACCTTGAATTTGTACTGGACATGCATCAATTTCCTCAATTGTGCAATTAAATTTTCCATCTGCATTTACACCTTGTAAATACATTCCTATATCAGAATCTGATAACGAAAACCAAAATTCATCTTCAGCAATTCTTAAAAGAATTGGATCATTTAAAACTCCACCATATGCGTTACACAAAATTACATATCTAGCTCTCATAGGAGAAATTTTTGTTGCATCTCTAGTTATAACATAGTCAGTAAATTTTTCTGCATCTGGACCTTTAACTCTTATTTGTCTTTCAACAGCAACGTTCCACATTGTTACATGGTTAACGATTGCATCATACTCAACCATTGCTCCACCATCTTCAGGTTTTACGTAACCTCTTGGGTGATAAATTCGATTGTATACAGTTGCTCTCCAACAACCTGCCTGCATTGATAAATGCCAATAAGGTGACTTTCTTACCCTTGTTGAAATTAATAATTCAACTTTAGTTGGCCCACTTTGTCTTAAATTATATGGTACTTCTCTATCAGATTGATCAACAGAAGTAACATGTTGTACTTTAGTATAGTCAAATTCTTTAGACATAACTGTTCTCCTTCAACCACTTGTTGGTTTCCTTCAAGCCGCCGAATGTATAAATGTGGAAGTTATCAGTATGCGATTTAACTTTCCCAATTAAATCATTAGGGTCTTTAGGTTTCAATAAATCCAATGCCTTACTAAAATTAGATTTAAGAAAGTTTAAGGAATTTTTTGCCCCCACAATATTAGCAAATTTAATTAAGCTAGATATTTTTAATGGCCCAGTAATTCCCACATGCACTGGTACGCTTTGCTTAGAAATAAAATCTATAATAGGCTGAGGATCTAGCAACCACTGTGTTACAATATAATCAGCGTAAGGCTTTTTATCTATCATAGCTTTTTCTAAATCTGAATCGGATATATCAGGACTCCCCTCTGGATGTCCAGCAATTCCTATTTTCATTTTTTCAAAATAACCTGTCTCCAAAAGTTGAAATGAACTATCAAATTTACCTGTTGGTTCTCTCCCACCTCCAATAATTAAGGCTTGCTTTACTCCTCCATCTTTGCATCTAGAAACATAATCTTTAAGTTCTTTTTCGTCATGCATTGATCTAGCAGGAAAATGAGGTACGGGGTTAAATCCTTTTTTTACAAGTTCTACTGCTTTATCAGCAGTTTCTCTATAATCACCTCCAGGTAGCATCGTTATATAAATGTCAGACAACGCTGGAACTGTATCAACCTCTGTTTTAGGACCTATTTCCAATGAAAAATTCATAGGGAAGATCTTTATTTATTTTGAAATATGAGTCTAGAAAATTCGATTGAGACTAATTTACTTTTTTAACTGACCTCTGTGCTTTTGAATTCTTTGTCCGTACTGTTGAGTTACTCTATCAAAGATAATTGCCAGAGCTACGATTGCTAAACCATTCATCATTCCAAGAGCTAAATATTGGTTAGAAATAGCTTGTAAAATAGGGACTCCCAAGCCTTTTACACCTATCATTGAAGCAATTACTACCATTGCTAGAGCCATCATAATCGTCTGATTAATCCCAGCAAAAATGGTTGGTAAAGAAAGCGGGATCTGAACTGATCTTAATTTTTGCATTGGTGTTGCCCCAAAAGCTTCGCTGGCCTCTAAAGTTTCTTTATCAACTTCTCGAATTCCAAGATTGGTTAATCTTACGATTGGAGGTAAAGCATAAATACAAACAGCAAGTAATCCTGGAACTTTACCAATACCTAAAAGCATAATGATTGGAATTAAATATACAAAGCTAGGAATTGTTTGCATCATATCTAAAACAGGTAAAATTGCTTTTTCTGCTCTCGCTGATTTTGACATTAAAACTCCAATTGGAATTCCTACAACTATACAAACTAATGTCGAAACCGAAATTATAGCAACAGTTGCCATGCAATTTTTCCACATACCAAAATAACCAATAACTATAAAACAAGCCACTGTTCCAATTACAAGTTTAATACTTCTTGATCCAATCCAAGCTAATATAGCAAACACACCAATTACTAAAGGCCAAGGGCTATTTACTAATAATTTTTCTAACCAAATTAAAAAATGTAAAAGTGGATCAAAAAAACCTTCAATCCCGTCCCCATATGCTCTAGAAAATTCTTTAAAACTAGAATCAATTCCTTTTTTAAGCTCTCTTAGAGCTGTTCGATCCATTACAGGAATTTTATTAAAGAAATCCATAATTTTTATTAAATCAAACCCGCCGAAGCGGGTTTGATAATATTTTAATTAAAGTGCTTTTTTGATTTTTTTTGCGGCATCACTTGAAACCCATTTACCCCAAACACTTTCTTGTGTTTTTAGGAATTCAATTGCAGCATCAGCACCTTCTGCTTGGTTTTCACCCATCCAAACTAACATACCGTTCATTACTGGACCTGGATATGTTCTTTTTTTAAAGTATTCCATACCAGCACTTCCAGCTGTATTCTTGAAATTGTCAGTTACGATTGTGTAAACTTCAGATTTTGTCCATGAAGTTTTTTTAGGGTCAGCACATTCTTGCTCAGGTAAAACTATACATTTGTCCCAGTTATCTTTTCCACCCCATGCTCCCATGTCTACAGCTCTCATATCGTATTTACCGATTATAGCTGTTGGTGACCAATAATAACCAAACCAGTTTTCTCCTCGCTCAGCAGCTTTAGCTATTGAACCATCAAGTCCTGCAGCAGAACCTGTTTCAACAATAGCCCAACCTTTTGCCTCCATGTCCCAAGCTCTAAAATGGTTTCTGTTACTTAATTCACAGTTCCAGCCTGGAGGACAAATATGGAAACCACCTTTTGATGGATCCTCTGGGTGAGGGAAAAGATCCGGTCTTGCTAAAATTGCTTCAGCAGTTGTAAGCTCTGGATGCTTCTTAAGAGTGTGAGGTAATACCCACCATCCTTCACCTAAACCTGTAATTGGTGCTTTGTTAAGTGTGTGCATTTTACCTTCATCAACAGCTTTATTCAAAGCGATGATAGCAGCGTTAGCCCAAAACTCAGGAGCAACATCTGGCTCACCTTTTTCTTGCATAGATGTAAATGTAGGCATTGTAGCACCAGGTACTAATTCTACTGAACATCCATAACCTTCTTCTAATATGATCTTATCAACTTCAGCCATAAAGTTTGCTGAAGCCCAGTTCATATTAGCAATCGTTATATTTCCACAAGCTGCATTTGCAACACTTCCAAAAGAAGTAAGACCAAACACAACAGCTAGTGAAAGAAGTATTCTTTTAATATTCATTATATCTCCCAACATTTGATTCATTTAAAAGTTAAATTGAACATATCGAGGCCAATAATGCAAATTTAATTCAACTATTGGTTGAAGCTAAATTGTCTTTAACTGTCGTAGATTTTTGTTTAAGATTTTAGAATGACTTTTTCTGCAAATTTTTTTTTCAAAGAATTTGTTTATATTTTAAATTGCAAAACTGTTTTTCAACAAATCATAATTAGAGAAAGATAATTTTAAGCCTCGATTAATTTTTTAATTAATTAAAAAAAGGAGGTTTATGAATTTAAATAAAAAATTATCAGACATCTTAGATCTCAATAAAATAGAAGTTGTTAAAAATCCTATAGAGAAAGCTCATGGATTACCTAATGAATGTTATTTGAATAATGATTATTTAGAGTTTGAGAAAGAAAAAATATTTAAAAATAATTGGACGATGATTGGGGTTGCAAGCTCTGTACCAAATCCAGGCGATGCAAAACCTTTTAATCTTTTAGGAATACCAATACTAATAGTTAGAAACAAAGAGAACGAAGTAAAAGTTTTTCATAATGTTTGTAGTCATAGAGGTTTCAAATTAGTTGATGAAGAATGTAAATTAAAAAATGTAATAAGATGCCCTTATCATTCTTGGTCTTATGATTTTAATGGAAAATTAACTGTTACTCCACATATTGGAGGACTAGGAAAACATGAGGTTGAAGGGTTTGATAAAAATAATAGTAACTTAAAAGAAATTAAATCAAGTATTTGGATGGATTTAATTTTCATCAATATAAATTCTAATGCAAAACCATTTGAAGATTTTATTAAACCTTTAGAGGATAGATGGTCTAAGTTTATTTCTAAAAAAGATCAAAAATTAATAAGACATTCGACTGATAACGGATATTTTAATATGACAGTAAATAGTAATTGGAAATTTGCAATTGAGAATTATTGTGAAAGCTATCATTTACCTTGGATACATCCAGAGCTTAATAAAGTTTCTAATATTTCAAATCACTATCACATTGAAGATCAGAATTTTAATTTTTCAGGACAAGGAAGTAATAAATATTCACAACAGTTCGATGGAAACATTAAATTTGAATGTTTTCCTAACTGGCCAACTGAACTTTCTGAAAAATCTGAATATGTATCATTATATCCAAATGTAATGTTGGGAATACATATTGATCATTTTTATGCATTTTGGCTAGAGCCAATTTCTAACAATCAAACAAAGGAACATTTTGAATTATATTATGTTGGAGATGAAAGTGCATCTAGTGATGAGTTTAAAGACATAAGAGAAAAAAATTTTGCATTTTGGCAAGAAGTTATGAATGAAGATGTGACTGCAATAGAAGGAATGCAAAAGGGGCGAAATTCCCCAGCTTACAATGGTGGGAATTTTTCACCTGTAATGGATACTCCTACTTTGATGTTTCATAAGTGGGTTGCAACCAACTTAACAAAATGAGAGGGTAAATTATGAAAAAAGATCTAATTACAAGATTAAATGAAGGTCCAATCATGTGTGCAGAAGGTTATCTTTTTGCAATGGAGAGAAGAGGTTATCTTTCAGCAGGTCCATTTGTACCAGAAGTGGTTTTAGAACATCCAGAGGTAGTAACACAATTGCATAGAGAATTTATTAGAGCAGGTTCAGACGTTGTTCAAGCATTTACTTACTATGGTCATAGAGAAAAGCTTCGAATAATTGGTAAAGAACATTTGTTAGAACCAATGCAAAAAAATGCACTTAAAATTGCAAAGGATGCTGCTGCCGAGTTCAAAGATTTAGACTTAATGGTTTGTGGAGATGTTGCAAACACAAATGTATTTGATCCTGGTGATGCAAATACTCATAAACAGTGTCAACAAATGTATGAAGAACAAGTTGCTTGGGCAAAAGAAGCCGGTGTTGACTTTGTTATTGCTGAAACAATTAGTTGGACTGATGAAATGAAAATTGCATTAAAAGCAATTAAAGATGCGGGACTAATTGCAGTATGTAATTTTGCAATTCCTAGAGGAGATAAAACTAGAGAAGGTGACAGTGCTGAGGATGCATGTAAGATGATGGAGGATCTAGGTGCTGATGTTGTTGGATTAAATTGTTACAGAGGACCCGAGATGACAATGAAACTTTTAAAAAAAGTTAGAGATAAAGTTTCATGCCATGTATCAGGACTTCCTGTTCCTTACAGAACTACTGAAGCAGAACCTGGTTTCTTAAATATCACTGATCATGGTTGCGACTGTATTCCAGGTGGAAATGCATTCCCAGTTGCTCTAGATAATTTATTCTGTAACAGATTTGAAATGGCAGAGTTTGCAAAAGATTGTGTAAAAAATAAAATAAATTTTATTGGTATATGTTGTGGTGCTGAGGCTCACCATGTAAGAGAAATGTCAGTTGCGATTGGTAAAAAACCAATTTCAATGAAATACATGCCTGATATGAGTAAACATTTTCATCACGGCACTGATAAATCTTTGAAAAAAGTAAACAAGGAAATTAAATATTAATGGAAAAACATGCCAAAGTAGTAATCATAGGCGGAGGTGTAGTTGGGTGTTCTATTCTTTACCATTTATCTAAATTTGGATTAAAGGATTGTATTTTACTTGAGAGAAATGAACTTACATCAGGTTCTTCGTGGCATGCTGCAGGTAATGTTCACGTAATTTCATCTGACCCTAATATCTCCCGAATGATGGCTTACACAATAGGTCTATATAAAGAGATTGAAAAAGAATCTGGCCACTCAACTGGATTTAAACCTAGCGGGGGTTTTTATTTAGCTTCAAATGAAGTTTGGGCTGATTATTTAAAGAGGGAAAGATCAAAAGCAAGATACATGGGACTTGATCAAGAATTTATTTCTCTAGAAGAAGTAAAAAAGAAACATCCATTAATTGATCCGTCTAGATATTTGTTAGCATTATGGGATCCTATTGATGGTGAAGTTGACCCATCAGGAGTTACTTATGCTTTTGCAAAAGCTGCTAAAGTTCATGGCGGAAAATACTACACTCATACAGTTGTTAAAGACACGAAACAAAAAGAGGATGGAACTTGGGATGTCTTTACTGAAAAAGGAAACATCAATGCTGAAATAGTAATTAATGCGGGTGGTTTGTGGGCAAGAGAAGTTGGTCAACTAGCTGGGATTAATCTTCCAGTACAACCAATGGAGCATCATTATTTAATAACTGAACCAATTCCAGAAATTGAAGCTATGGGTGATCAAAGATTACCTATAGGTACAGATTTTGAAGGAAATATTTATTTTAGACAAGAAGGAAAAGGAATGTTGCTTGGAACTTATGAGCCAAAATCAACTCCTTGGAAAGTAGAAGGTACACCAATGAATTTTGGTCATGAACTACTTGAACCAAAATTAGATAATATCGAAGATAGATTGGCAATTGGTTTTGAGAGAATGCCAGCATTAGAGCGGGCAGGAATAAAAAATATTGTTAATGGACCTTTTACTTTTGGTCCAGATGGAAGTCCTTTGATTGGTCCAGTACCAGGAATGAAAAATTATTGGGTTGCTGTTGGTGTGATGGCAGGATTTTGTCAAGGTGGTGGAGTTGGAAAATGTATTGCTGAATGGATTATTGATGGTGAACCTTCAATAGATGTTTGGGCTATGGATGTTGCTCGTTTTGGAGATTATGCTTCACCTCAGTATGGAACAATAAAATCTTCAGAAAATTATGAACGAAGGTTTATTATGACATTTCCTAATGAAACTTTACCAAAGGGAAGAAAACAAAAAACTACTGCACTATATGATCGTTTTGTAAATCAAGGTGCTGTTATGGGAGATAGTTTTGGATTAGAAAATGTTTTGTGGTTTGCAAATAATAAAGAAGATGCTCATGAGGAACCAACAATAAAAAGATCAAGATCACACGATTATGTTTCAAAAGAAGTTATTAATGTGAGAGAAAATGTTGGTTTAATCGAAGTTGCCAACTTTTCAAAACATGAATTTAAAGGCCCTGATGCTAGAAAATTTCTAGATCACATAATGGCTGGAAGACTTCCAAATCCAGGAAGAATATCTTTATCTCCAATGTTGTCATATAGAGGAAAATTATGTGGTGATTTAACTGTGGCCTGTTTAGATGAAAATGAGTTTATGGTATTTGGATCTGGAGCTGCTCAAGAAATGCATAGACGCTGGTTTGAGAGTCATTTAGATAAATTTAATTTAAGTTATTCTAATAGATCTGATGAGTATCATGGTTTGTCTATTGCAGGACCTAACTCACGTAAAGTTTTAGAAAAAATAGTAAGAGACGATGTTTCAAATGAAAAATTTAAATTTAGAGACTCAAGGAGAATGTTTGTTGGGGGAGTTCCAGCAATCATTAATCGAATTTCATTTACTGGAGAACTCGGATACGAAATTTATGTAGCACCTCACTATCAATTAAAACTTTATGAAGAATTAATGGAAGCAGGAAAAGAATTTAATATTAAACCTTTTGGCGGAAGAGCATTAATGTCAATGAGGTTAGAGAAAAATTGGGGAGCTTGGACATTAGATTATAGACCAGATTTTACAGCAAAAGAAACAGGTTTAGATGCTTTTATTAATTGGGATAAAGAATTTATTGGAAAAGAAAGCGCACAAAAGGAAAATTCTACAAATAAACTTACACCATTAATTGTTGAGACAAATGACATTGATGTAACAAATAATGAAGCTGTCATGAATGGAGATCAAAGTATTGGTTATGTAACTTCAGGTGGGTTTGCTCACTTTGTAAATAAAAGTGTAGCCTTTACCTTTATTGACCAAAAGAAAATTAAATCTAAAAATAAAATTCAAGTAGAGATAAATGGAGATTTATTTAATTGTTCAATTATTAAAGAACCACTTTACGATCCAAGTGGTCAAAAAATGAGAAGTTAATGGCCCAAAAAGATGTAGGAAACAAAATTCCAATTTATAAACTTAAAACCACCGACGAAGTAATGAAGTATTACGATGAGTGGGGAGACAATGATAAGTATAATAAAGACATGGTTGATTGGAACTATACAGGACCTAAAGAGACCTCAGAAATTTTTAATAAACATGAGAAGAATAAAGACATTATAATTTTTGATGCTGGATGTGGAACAGGATTGGTTGGTTTAGAGCTTAAAAAATATGGCTTTAAAAATTTTCATGGAGCAGATCTATCACAAACTCTATTAGATTCTGTTCCAAAAAATCTCTATCAAAAATTAACAAAAGTTGATCTTAATAAAACTATTGAAGCAGAAGACAATTCATTTGATGCTGTTATGTGTGTTGGGACCTTTACTTTTGGACATGTAAAACCAAATGCTTTAGATGAGTTTGTAAGAATTACAAAATCAGGTGGATTAATTTGTTTTACTATAAACGAAGGTATTCATGAAGAATATGGGTTTGATAAAAAAATCATAAGTTTAAACGAAAAAAACAAATGGAGAGAAATAGAGTTTTTTAAATCAGACTATATTGCTAGTAAAGACGTTAATGCATGGTTAGGTTTGTATAGGGTAACAAAAGATGTATAGACCGCTTCCAAAAAATCTTACGATAAAAGATTCTAAAATTGATGGTTTGGGCTTATTTTCTAAAACAAAAATTCAAAAAAATTCTTTCATAGGGATATCACATGTGAAACATGATGATTTTCAAGACATGTATATTAGAACTCCTCTTGGTGGTTTCTATAATCACTCAAAAAATCCAAATGTCACTAAATTATCATCTGATAGCCTTCCAAAATATGATTTTGGCCAGAATATTGAAGAGAAAATCAAAGAAACTTTAGAAGACAAAAATAATAAAAACTTAAAATATTATTATTTAGTTTCATTAAAAGATATTGAACCTGGTGAGGAAATTTTAGCGAAATATACATTTTATGAATTTTAATATATTATTTATAAAACCATGAAATTTAAAAGAAAAATAGCTCCAGAGATAAAATCAAGACAAAATTTTATTACTAAAAAAAGATTAAGAGAGGACCAAATTAATTTTGATAAACTAAGATCATATCGTCTAGATCGAGTAAAAAAAGAATTAGAAAAAAATAATTTAGAAGCTTGTATTCTCTTCGATCCAGTAAATGTTCGTTATGCTTTAGATACTGTTAATATGAGTGTCTATAATATGCATAATTTAACAAGATATTGTTTTGTGCCAGTCAACGGACCAACTATTCTTTACGAGTATTTTAATTGTGAAATTTTATCAAAACATTTAAATCTAATTGATGAAATAAGACCTGCAATCACATGGGACTACTTCAGTAATGGAGACCAGGCAAATTTACAATTATCGAAATGGATAAATGAAGTTAAAGATTTATCAAAAAATTATTTTAAATCAAAAAAGATTGCAATTGATGTTTTAAATGGTCCTGCGGTTACAGCTTTAAATAAAGAGGGTATTGAAGTTGTAGATGCAAAACTAATTTTAGAACAAGCAAGAGTAATAAAGTCATCTGATGAATTAACCTGCATGAAAGCAGCAATAGAAGTTGCAGAAAAAGGTGTATCCAAAATGAGAACAGATCTTAAAGCAGGTATGACTGAGGATGAACTGTGGTCAATTTTACATAAAACAAATATTGAAAATGGTGGTGAATGGATTGAGTGTAGAATTTTATCATCTGGTGAAAGAACAAATCCATGGATGCAAGAGAGCAGCAATAAAATTATGCAACAAGGAGAAATAGTTGCTTTCGATACTGATATGGTTGGTCCTTATGGATATTGTGCAGATATATCAAGAACCTTTGTGGTTGGACATAAATTTAATGATGACCAAAAAAAGCTTTATGCAATGGCTAGAGATCAAATAGATCATAATTATAGAATTATAAAACCAGGAATGAGTTTTAAAGAATTTATAAAAAAATCATGGGTTCTTCCAGAGGAGTATTATGGAAACAGATATTCTTGTATGGTTCATGGAATTGGCTTGTGTGATGAGTGGCCTCAAATAAGATACCCAACAGATGGTGGTGAAGAGGGCGGAACTTTTGAGAAGAATATGACTATTACTCTTGAAAGTTATATTGGTAAAGTTGGAGGCAAAGAAGGTGTCAAACTTGAACAACAATATTTAGTTGGTGAAAATGGACTTGAATTAATGTCCCATCATCCATTAGAAGATATTTAATGAAAATTATTTTAGTAATGGGGTTACCAGGAGCTGGCAAAACAACTTTGGCAGACGAATTGGCACCTCGTTTAAATGCAAAAAGATTAAACGCAGATGAAGTAAGAAAAGCAGCAAATGATTGGGACTTTTCTGAAGAGGGAAGAATAAGACAAGCAAAAAGGATGGCTGAAGCTGCATTAAAACTAAAAGCTGAGGGAAATTACGTAATTGCAGATTTCATTGCTCCAACACCTGCAGCAAGAAGTTTGTTTCCTTCAGATTATATGATTTGGATTGATACTATTAAAGAGGGAAGATTTGAGGATACTAATCAAATGTTTATAAAACCTGAAAAATATGATTTTCATGTTACATCTCAGGATGCAACAAATTGGGTTCCCAAAATAATTGAAGACATAAAAGAAAAAATATAAGTTTTTTTTATGAATAAAATTTTAAACTTTATTCTGTATTTAATATTATTTTTTACGATAACCAATGCGTATAGCGCGCCCGTAACTTTCAATCAAAAATCATCAGTCAACGAAAGAGGAGAAGAGGATGTAGGATCAGGCTCTGAAGACAACGATTTTGGTCTTGCCTCTGGAATTGAGTTTAATAAGGATGGAACAAAAATGTTTGTTAGTTTTGGTAATAAATCAGGTGACGATGAATTTATTGTTGCTGCATATAATTTATCTACTCCATATGATGTTTCTACTGAAACTTTTGCTGATGAAAGATGTGTTTTAGATAATGTTTCAGGCGGACATCAAGTTTACGATTTAGAATTAAATAGTGATGGTACAATGTTATTTGTGGCTACTAGACAACATAACGTTGATGACGCAGATGGTGATAGAGTTTATAGGTATGATTTGAGCACTCCTTATGATATCTCAACCTGTAGCACCTTAGCCTCTAGAACTACAGATCTTGATCAAGTTGCCTTTACAAATGGAAGTAAAGCTGGAGATTTTGATGATGTCGGAATGAATAGACGACGTCACAGGCTTCAAGCAATAGAAATTAATAATGACGGCAGTAAATTATTTTTAACTTTTTATGAAGAGACTTCAACATCAGGAACTAGAAAAGCAAAACTTTACGAATATATCCTCTCAACTCCATATGATTTATCAACACTTTCCCTAGTTAAATCTGCTGGGATTGGATTTAGTGACTCTTCTACTAATGGAGTGGACAATCCATCTGGGATGAGATTTAGTCCTGGTGGAAAAAGAATATTTATAACTAGTCATGGTGGAACGAGCAGACTAAGGGGAGTTACCCAAATCTCACTTACTAGAGCTTTTGATACGTCATCATTTACTATTGATGGAACGTTTGTAATAGATACAGGTTCAAACCCAAATCAACAACCTAGAGGAATTTCATTTAGTTCTAATGGATTGAAAATGTATATTTCACAAGATCGTGATCAAAAAGGACCTGGTGCTGAGTTACATGATCGGGTTTTTGAATATGATTTAGCTTGTCCATACAATATTATAAGTGGACAATGTCCTTCTATTACCGAAGATGATGGTAGGGCTGGAATTGCAATAGCACAAATAGAAATTGCTAAAAGAACAATAGATCATTCAACAGAGACTGCTTTAAATCGTTTAAAGTGGATTAGAAGAAATAAAGATAAACAAAATTTAACAAATTTGAACATCGATTTTAATTTTACTAATCAAAGATTAGCTTCATTAACTGAAATTGTAAAAACATCTGCAGAAAAAAAGAAAACAAAAGATCTAACAAAAGAGCAGGATATATTTTATTGGAGCGAAGGCAGTATTGCAGTTGGAAGAGTTGGAGATACAGATATTTCTTCAAGAAAAAAAATAAAAACAGATGCAATAACTGTAGGTGCAGATAAATTTACTGATAATAATAGTATAAAGGGACTAGCTTTTAGATTTGGTAGTAATGATGTAGATGTCGGAAAACACGGGAGCACCCTAGATACAGACACTTACAACATCACTTATTATTCAACCTCTCCAGTGGAAAATGATACTAAATTTCTAGATACTGTAATTGGTATTGGTAGAATTGAGTCTGATATTTTAACTGTGTTAAATGGTAATGATTATTCAGCAACTAGAACAGGTAAACAAATTTATTTTACACAGAAAATAAAAGATGAAATAAAAAAAAATGATTTAACCTTGATACCTTCTGCTCAAATTGATTTTGGACATACAATATTGGATAGTTACTCAGAAACAGGATCTGCAGGATTATCATTTGATGATCAAGTGGTCAGAACAGTAAACGTAAGTGCTGCAATCGCTTTTGTTGATGATTTATCAAATGAGGAAAATACAATTAAAAGACATGGTAGATTAGAATATAAAGCAGATTTAGATCAAACTTCAAATTTGAAATATAGGTATAAATCTGGTGGAAACAGTACTAGTACAAATTTAAAATCTGGTTCAAGACATAACTTAAATGGACAAATAGGATTTGATATAGTTTTTCCGGATAGATTTAGTTTATTTATGATTTATGAACGTGATCAAGCACTTGGGTCAGGTCATACCGATAAAATTCATTTAGCAATCGGATATTTGCCAAATAAAAATACTAACTACATTTTTAAGATTGAAGGTTCAGAATATCTTCTATCAAATATTGGACTTAAAAAGAATATTTCTGGATTAGATTTAAGCTTAAATGTTAAAGACGACTTAATGAATTTAGGAGATAAGAGAGAAGCTAGTATACTATTAAATAAAGTCTTTTAATTTTTATTATAAAGTTATACTTTCAATATAGAGGGAGAATTAATGACTTACCAATGGGATAACAAAAAACCCACTGCACAGATGCTTGGCAGATGGCAACCCTTTCATGATGGACATTATACTTTATTTAAAGAAATAATTAAGAAAACAGGTCAGGTTTGTATCCAAATTAGAGATGTTCAAGGTGTAGATGATAATCCTTTTGATTTTGAAACTGTCAAAAAAAATATTGAGGAAAGACTAAATCCTGAATTTGATGGACGATTTAAAATTATGTTGGTGCCCAACATTACAAATATTTGTTATGGAAGAGGAGTTGGATATAAAATTGAGGAAATAGTTTTAGACGAAGAAACTCAAAAAATTTCTGCAACGAAAATAAGAGCTCAAATGAGAGAAGAAGGAAAATTAAAATAAATTTAAATGAATGATAGGCTTAAAACTATTGTCGATTTAGAAAAATATCCAATCCATAATTTAAACTCACCAGAAATTCGAAATATAATTAAAAAATGTAAAGAAGAACTTGATCAATATAGTTGTTCAACTATTCCAAATTTTATTTTACCAAAATCGCTAAAGGTAATGAATTCTGAGTTAGAAAAACAATTAGAAGAAGTTTATATGTCAAAAGAAAGTATTAATGCATACTTGTATGCAAAGGATGATCCCTCGTTACCAAAAGACCATCCAAAAAGAACTTTTATGCATAGATATAATGGATATTTAAATTCTGATTGTTTTCCAAAAGAATCTGAGATGAAATATCTATATGAAACTGAAGAACTATTAAAATTTATATCTGCTTGTTTAGGTGTTTCACCTATTTATCGATGGGCAGACCCATTAGCATGTCATGCTTATAATGTAATGAAGCCAGAAGGGGTACTTCCATGGCATTTTGATAGTTGTGAATTTACATTAAGCTTGATGATTCAAAAACCTGAGAAGGGAGGGATTTTTGAATATTGCCCAAATATTAGAGAGCCAGGTAATGAAAATTTTAACGAGGTTCAAAAAGTTATTGCTGGAGATAGAACAAGGGTAAGACAGTTAAAATTAGAACCAGGAGATCTACAAATATTCAAAGGAAGATTTACTTTGCACAGAGTGACAAAAGTAGAAGGTCAAAAATCAAGGTATATGTGTATTCCAGCTTATGTTTTGGATCCATGGAGAGTTAATACTCCAGAGCATTCAAAAGCTATTTATGGCAAAGTTTTGCCAATTCATATAGAAAGAAATCAGGCGAGATCCGATGGATTAACTGATTAAATGACTACTAACATTAAAATAAAGAAAATTAATAATGATGTTTCATCAATTATGATTGATGAACCAAAAACTTACAACTCTTTATCATTCAAAAATCTTTCAGATTTATTAAAGAGTTTAAAAAAATTAGATACTGATAAAAAAGTAAAAGTAATAATATTAGAAGGTGCTGGAAAAGGATTTAGTGCAGGACACAACTTAAAAGAAGTGAGAGGTTTAAAAAAAAGAGATAAATATTTAAAATTATTCAATCTTTGTTCAAAAGTCATGCTTCAAATTGTTGAAGGAAAAAAACCTGTAATTGCAAAAGTACATGGAGCAGCTTTTGCTGCAGGATGTCAGTTGGTAGCAAGTTGTGATTTAGCATTTAGTACTAAAGACGCATTGTTTGCTACACCAGGAGTAAATATTGGTTTGTTTTGCAGTACACCTATGGTTGCTGTTAGTAGAAAAATAAATCGAAAATCAATGATGAAAATGCTCTTAACTGGAGAACCTATAAATGCAAATTACGCAAAAGAAATCGGTTTAATAAATGATAATTTTTCTAAAGCTAAACTGAACTCTGAAGTACTAAAAGTAGCAAACAAAATTGCTTCCAAATCTAATTTGACAATTAAAATTGGAAAACAAGCTTTTTATAAACAATTAGAAATGCCTTTAAGTAAAGCTTATTCTTATACTAGCAAAATGATGACTTTGAATATGATGGCGATGGATGCAAAAGAGGGAATTTCTGCTTTTTTAGATAAAAGAAAGCCAAAATGGAAAAATAGATAATGAAAAAGAATATTTTAATATTTTTTTTTGTTATTATTGGAATTCTCATAATTTATAATTTTAAAGATCATAATCAAAAAAGAGCGATAGAAGCATGTGTAGCTGGAAGTAAAACATTGGAAAAACCAATGACTGCCTCTGAGGCTAGAATATTTTGTGAGAAACAGATTAAAAATAATTAATGAGTGATATTAAGGAAATTCTTACAAGATTTAAGACTATTGCTATGGTAGGGGTAAGCAATGATCCCACTAAAGCTTCAACTATTGTAATGAAATATATGCAAGAATATGGATATAAAGTTTATCCAGTTAACCCCAGAGCTAAGGGTAAAAAAATTTTAGGGCAAGAGGTTTTTGCTAAAATATCAGATATTAAAGATCAGATTGATATCGTAGATGTGTTTAGACCATCAAAAGAAGTCTATGCTATAGCAGAGGACACAATTAAAATTGGAGCTAAAGTTTTATGGTTACAGCTTGGTATACGAGACGAAAAGGCAAAAGAATTGATGGAAAAAAATGATATTAAGTATGTAGAAAACAAATGTACTAAAATGGAATATCAAAAGTATTTTTTGAAAGTTAGACAGGCGTTTCCAGTGTTGAGTGACTAATGAATAAAGTAATTAAGTTTTTAGATAGTACTTTTTTAGACTTGGGTCGACAATTTAAGTGGACTTACTTGCCACCATTAATGGTCTATATGGCTGCAGGTATATCTGGTCTAACAGGTATAGTTGGTACGTTCTTTGTAAAAGATTATTTGAATTTGTCTGCTGCATTTCTTGCAGGTCTTGGGTTTTGGGCAGGAATACCTTGGGCATTAAAAATGCCACTAGGTCATCTAGTAGATCTTATCTGGGAAAGAAAAAATTATATGGTCTACTTTGGTGCATCCTTAATAGCAGTGAGTTTATTAATTATGTACGGACTTATTATTCATACAGAAGAAATGTCCCAAATTTTATCTGTAGAAACATGGTTTGTTATAAGTGTGATTCTCGCACCAGTTGGTTACGTAGTCCAAGATGTTGTTGCAGATGCAATGACCGTTGAGGCTGTGCCATTAACTGACGAAACAGGTAATGATTATTCTAAAGATCAAATAAAGATAATGCATACAACAATGCAAACCCTTGGAAGGTTTGCAATAATTGGAGGTACAGTTCTTGTAGCCCTAGTTAATGTAATTTTATTTAGAGATGTAGAAAGTTTAGAACAAGCGGACAAAATTAATTTATATGGAAGTATTTATATCTATGCTCTTGTAATACCTCTTGTATCTATCCTAGGAGTTATTCTAGCAAAATATTTAAGACTTAGAAAAATTCAAATTTTAAAATCTCAAGGTTTAGAATTTAAAGAGGAGAGAGGAGATGAAAAAACAAAAATAAATTGGTGGATATTAGGAGGAAGTTTAGTCTTTGTTATTTTCACATTATCTATTGGATCTTTTAAAGTACCATTTGCTCAAGAGATAGTTTTTATCGGTTCTGTAATAATTATTTTATTTTTAATGTTTAAGCTTATCAAAGAATTACCTCAAGAATTAAGATTAACTATTGTAGGTACTGCAGTAATAATTTTTATTTTTAGAGCTATGCCTGGACCTGGACCAGGATTAACTTGGTTTGAAATTGATGAGCTTGGATTTAATGAACAGTTTTTTTCTGTTCTATCATTATTAGCATCAATTTTAACGTTAGCAGGAATTGTATTGTTAAGACCTTTCATGGCAAATAATTCAATTGCTAAAATAATTGTAGTCCTAAGTATTGCGGGTGCGATTTTGTTTTTACCTAGTGTTGGAATGTATTATGGTTTTCATAATTGGACAGCTTCATTAACAGGTGGAGTAGTTGACGCTAAATTCATCGCATTAATAAACACAGCCCTTGAATCTCCTTTGGGGCAAGTCTCAATGATTCCTCTTTTGGCATGGATTGCAAAAAATGCTCCAGCACATTTAAAAGCAACTTTCTTTGCAGTTTTTGCCTCATTTACTAATCTAGCACTATCAGCGAGCGCATTGGGTACAAAATATTTAAATGAAATATTTACTGTTACAAGAGAAGTTAAGGACAAAGTTTCTGGTGAAATTCAAACAACTGCAGATTATTCAGAGCTTGGAATTTTATTAATCGTTGTGACACTTTTGACATTAATTCTTCCAATATTATTTGTAATTATTATTAATAATAGTAAATACAAAACATCTGAGTAATTATTTTTAAAATGAAAACTATTTACAAAGTATTAATTTTATTATTGATATCTTCGACTTTTTCAAACGCTGAACTATTAAATCCAAATAGTAATATTAAACCAAAAGAAGTTATAAAGATTCAACTTAATGGGCTTCAGAAAAACGACTCTAAATTTAAAGATAGTGGAATTGAACAAACATGGAATTTTGCTCACCCAAATAATAAGAGAGTAACAGGACCATTAAGCAAGTTTAAGATGATGTTAAAAAGTGAATCTTATGGGATGATGATTAATCACCTAAGTCACACAATCACTGAGCTTGGAAGTAGTGACAAATGGGCACAATTTGAGGTAATTATTCTTGATAAAAATAAGATTTATCACAAGTTTAATTGGCAAGTTGAAAAGTATACTCTAGATGGAAGTTTAAAAGACTGTTGGTTAACTACAATGGTATCTAGTCCGATCCCTCTTGGAAGCTCAATTTGATTTTCAAGATACATTTTTGTTTCGTAACAATTAAAAATTTAGTAGGAATCGCTGAATGAAAACAAAAACTAAAGTTGTAGTAGTTGGTGGAGGAGTTGTAGGTGTTAGTGCTCTTTATCATTTAGCAAAAAAAGGTTGGTCGGATGTTGTCTTAGTTGAGAGGAAAGAGCTCACATCAGGATCTACATGGCATGCAGCAGGCTTGTTACCTTTATTTAACATGAGTTATTCTGTTGGACAACTTCATAAGTATGCGGTCAATCTCTACAAAACATTAGAGGAAGAAACTGGAAAAAATGTTGGCTTTAGTGTTGTTTCAAATATTCGTTTAGCGAGTTCAAAAGATAGAATGGATGAGTATCATCAATATGCAGGTGTAGCTCGAACCATTGGGGTGGATGTAAAATTTTTGTCTCCACAACAAGTAAAAGAAATTTGGCCTTTGTGTCATACTGATGATTTAATTGGTGCAATACAACATCCTGAAGATGGATATATTCAACCAGCTGATTTAACACAAGCACTAGCAACTGGTGCAAGAAATAGAGGGGCTGAGATTTATAGAAATACAACTGTTCTCTCAATGAGACAAACTAAAGAGGGGTGGATTGTAGAAACAGATAAAGGATCAATAGAATGTGAACATGTGATTTCCTGTTCAGGAAATTTTGCACGTCAAACAGGTGAAATGGTTGGACTTGATATTCCTGTAATACCAGTTGAACATCAATACATTGTTACTGAGCCTCATCCTGAAATTCAAAAGAGAAAAAAAGACGGTTTACCAGAGATGGGAGTATTAAGAGATAGTGATAGTCGATGGTACATGAGGGAAGAAGCTGGAGGATTAATTTTAGGTCCCTATGAAGATGGAGCGCCTGCTTGTTATGTAGAAGGGCCTTCAAAAAATTCTGAGTATGAATTATTTCAAGAAGATTTAGATAGATTAGCTCCACATATTGAAGGAGCAATTCATAGAGTTCCTGCATTTGGAGAGGTAGGAGTAAAGAAAGTTTATAACGGAGCGATTTGTTATACACCAGATGGAAATCCAATAGTTGGTCCTGCTTGGGGTCTGAAAAATTTTTGGATTAATGAAGGTCATAGTTTTGGAATAACTGCTGCAGGTGGTGCAGGTTGGCAATTAGCAGAGTGGATAGTTGATGGCGAACCAACAATTGATATGTTAGGAGTTGAACCAAGACGTTATGGAAACTATGTAACCAAATCTTATTTAAAAGCAAAAAATGAGGAAGCCTACAGCCATGTTTTTATAGTTCACTATCCAGATGAAGAAAGACCAGCAGCAAGACCTTTGAGAACTGCACCTTGTTATGAAAGAATGAAAAACTTAGGTGCTGTTTTTGGTCAAAAATTTGGGTGGGAAAGACCAAACTTTTTTGCAACTGATGGGATGGAACAAAAAGATGATTGGTCATTTAGAAGATCAAAATGGTTCGATGCAATAAAAAAAGAGTGTCAAAATGTAAAAGAAAACGTAGGTCTTTTAGATATGACGGCATTTGCAAAATGTAGAATTAGAGGACCTAAAGCAGAGGAATTTCTAGATTATTTAGTTGCAAATAAACTTCCTAAAAAAATTGGAAGAATTAATTTATGCCATGCTTTAAATACCAAAGGTGGAGTTCACTCAGAGTTTACAATAATGAAAGAAGCTGAGAATAGCTATTACCTCGTTTCAGCTGGAGCTAATTTAAGATTAGACCATGATTGGATCCAAAAATGGATGCCAGATGATGGATCAGTTATATTTGAGGATCTTACCAACAGTAACGGAGTTCTAGTTGTTGCTGGTCCTAAAGCCAGACAATTGATGCAAAAGGTTTCAACTGATGATTTTTCGAGTGAGAATTTTAAATGGCTTACAGCAAAAAATGTAAATGTGGGTTATGCTCCAGTAAACGCGATGAGAGTAAATTTTGTTGGTGAGCTAGGTTGGGAACTCCACCATCCCATTGAATATCAAAATCATATTTTTGATAAACTAATGGAAGCAGGAAAAGATTTAGGGATAAAACCTTTTGGAATTAGGGCCATGAATAGTTTAAGGGTAGAAAAATCTTATAAATTAGTAGGTACAGAATTATCTATTGAATATTCACCATATGAATCAGGTCTTGACCGATTTGTTCACCCAAATAAAGGGAATTTTATTGGTTTAGATGCTTTGAATAAATGGAGGGAAAAAGGTTTTGATAACAAATTAGTTACTTTAGAGGTTCATAATACTAAAGATGCTGATGTTCTTGGAAATAACCCTATTTTTAAGGACGGAAAAGTTGTAGGGAGAGCAACTAGTGGTGAATTTGGTTTTAGACTAGATAAATCAATTGCTCTTGCTATGGTAAAACCAGATTGTTCACATGTAGGCGACAAATTACAAGTTGATATATTAGGAGAAATGTACGACGCTACCGTATTGAAAGAAAGTCCATACGACTCAGAAAATAATTTATTGAGAGCTTAATGAAAATTTTAGTCGCTGTAAAAAGAGTAATTGATTACAATGTTCAAATCAGAGTAAAGGATGATGGAACAGGTGTGGTTACAGATAATGTAAAAATGTCAACTAATCCTCCTGATGACAACGCAATAGAAGAGGCAGTAAAAATTAAAGAAGCTGGTAAAGCAACCGAAATAGTTGCAATCACTGTTGGGGAGGAAAAAGCTCAAGAAACAGTTAGAAAAGCTCTTGCTGTTGGAGCTGATAGAGGAATTCATGTAAAAGCAGATGGAATACTTGAGCCACTTGCTGTATCAAAAATTTTACAAAAAGTTGTAGAAAAAGAGAAACCCGATTTAGTTTTCATGGGCAAGCAAGCTATTGATGATGACTGTAATCAAACCGGCCAAATGTTAAGTGCTTTGTTAAATTGGCCACAAGCAACATTTGCATCAAAGATTGATATTAAAGATAATAAACTGGAAGTCACTAGAGAGATTGATGAAGGGCTTGAAACGATCGAGATAAATGTGCCAGCGATTGTTACATGTGATTTAAGATTAAATGAACCAAGATATGCTTCATTGCCAAACATTATGAAGGCAAAGAAAAAACCGATCGAACAAATTGTTGCATCAGATTTAGGAGTAGACATATCTCCAAGATTAGAACAAATAAAAGTAGAGGAACCTCCAAAAAGAAAAGCAGGTATTAAAGTTGCTAATGTTGCTGAATTAGTACAAAAATTAAAAAATGAGGCGAAAGTAATATAATGGCAGTTTTACTTATTGCAGAACATAATAATAAAGAGTTACGACCATTTACTTTGAATGCAGCTACTGCAGCATCCCAAATTAACGAAGATGTTCATGCTATAATTATTGGTCAAAATTCAGCTGAGGCTACTAAACAATTATCTGAGTTACCAGTGATTAAAAAAGTCCTTAGTGTAGAAGCTTCACACTATGAAAATTTTACTGCAGAAAATTTTGCTCCAGTAATAATTAAACTTGCCGAAAATTATTCTCATATAGTTTGTTCAGCAAACACATTTGGAAAAAATTTAATGCCTAGAATAGCAGCTCACCTCGACACTTCACAGGTAAGCGATATTATAAAAGTGATATCACCAGATACGTTTTTAAGACCTATTTATGCTGGAAATGCTTTTGCAACAATTAAAAGTAATGATGAGAAGAAATGTGTTACTATAAGACCTACCTCTTTTGATCCATGTGACAGTACTGGCGGATCAGCACCGATAGAAAAAGTTGAGGCTAGTGAGGAGTTTTCACTTACCAAATTTGTTAAAAGAGAAGAAATAAAATCTGATAGACCTGAGTTAGGGACCGCAAGAATAGTAGTATCAGGCGGAAGAGGAATGCAAAGTGGAGACAATTTTAAATTAATTACAGAAATTGCCGATAAACTTGGTGCAGCTATTGGTGCGTCAAGAGCAGCAGTGGACGCTGGCTATATAAGCAATGACCACCAAGTAGGTCAAACTGGAAAAGTTGTGGTACCAGATTTATATATTGCTATTGGAATTTCTGGTGCAATTCAGCATTTGGCAGGCATGAAAGAAAGTAAAATTATAGTAGCAATCAACAAAGATGGTGAAGCGCCAATTTTTAGTGTCGCAGACTATGGGTTAGAAGCTGATTTATTTGAAGCGATCCCACAGTTCATGGAAGAGCTGAACAAATTAAACACTATACAAAAATAATCCTAATAGTTAAAAACTAGATTATGTCTAGAGAATCGATGGAATACGATGTTGTTATTATAGGTGGAGGACCATCAGGATTATCAACAGCAATAAAGTTAAAACAACTAAATTCAAATTTAAATGTATGTCTTTTGGAAAAAGCTTCAGAAATAGGTGCTCATATTTTAAGTGGAAATGTTTTTGAAACACGTGCTTTAGATGAATTATTGCCTAATTGGAAAGAACTAAATTCTCCAATAAAAACAAAAGTAACCAAAGAAAAATTTTTATTTTTAGGAAAAACCAAATCTTTTAGTTGGCCAACATGGTTACTTCCAGCAGTACAACAAAATCATAAAAATTATATAATAAGTTTAGCAAATTTATGTAGATGGCTAGCTGAACAAGCAGAAAGTTTAGGAGTAGAAATATTTCCAGGTTTTCCAGCAAGTGAAATTTTATACAATGAGGATGGATCTGTTAAGGGTGTAGCAACCCAAGATATGGGCATTGATAAAGAGGGAAATAAAAAAGATAGTTTTGAACCAGGTATTGAACTTTTGGGTAAGGTAACAGTCTTTGCAGAGGGGTGTAGAGGTCATTTAGGAAAAGAGCTTATTCAAAAATTTGATTTAAGTAACGGAAAAAATCCTCAACAATATGGAATTGGTTTTAAAGAAATTTGGGAAATTGATGAAAAAAATCACGAAGAAGGTTTAGTTATGCATACGGCTGGTTGGCCTCTAGATAACAGTACTTATGGTGGAAGTTTTATGTATCATGCAGAAAATAAACAAATTTTTTTAGGTTACGTGATTGGATTAGATTATAAAAATCCACATTTATCTCCTTATGATGAATTTCAAAGATTTAAAACTCACCCATCAATTAAAAAAATTATTGAAGGAGGAAAAAGAATCTCTTACGGCGCAAGAGCTTTAATTGAAGGTGGATTTCAAAGTTTACCAAAAATGTTTATGCCTGGAGCTTTATTAATTGGTTGTGACGCAGGAACATTGAACATGCCTAAAATTAAAGGCTCTCATACAGCAATGAAAAGTGGAATAATTGCAGCAGAAACTATTAATGAACATTTAAATGAAAAGAAAGATTTATCAATTTATGAGGATAAATTTAAAAGTAGCTGGTTACATAAAGAACTTTATGAAGCTCGAAACGTAAAACCTAGCTTCAGCTGGGGTCTCATTTTAGGAATAATTTTTACAGGTATTGACCAAATTTTATTTAGAGGCAGGATGCCTTTTACCCTCAAACACAAACATTCTGATCATGAAACACTTAAACCTGCAAATCAAATGCCTAAAATAGATTATCCAAAATACGATAATGTTTATACATTTGATAAGACAAGTTCTGTTTATCTTACTGGAACCAATCATGCCGATAATCAACCAGTTCATTTAAAACTAAAAGATCCCAATTTACCGATCAATTATACATTGGAAAAATTTGATGAGCCTGCCCAAAGGTATTGTCCTGCAGGTGTTTATGAAGTCCAAAAAGAGAATGAAATTAACAAATTTGTTATTAATTCACAAAACTGCATTCATTGTAAAACTTGTGATATTAAAGAACCTTCGCAAAATATAACTTGGGTTACTCCTGAAGGAGGAGGTGGTCCAAGATATGGCAATATGTAATTAAGATAAGTCTATTGCAAACTTTTTTAAAGTCTCAATAGGAAGATGTTTTAGTGTATTTTTGTGAGTTCTTTTCAAAAATAT
>CACKIQ010000004.1 GCA_902600245.1 uncultured Pelagibacteraceae bacterium
AGAAATGATCTCTGATTTAATTGAAAAAGGATTTGCATACAAAAATAAGATGCATGTTTATTTTGAAGTAAAAAAATTTAAAGATTATGGACAATTATCAAACAAAAAATTAGATGAATTGGTTGCAGGCTCAAGGATTGAAGTAAGTGAAAATAAAAAAAATCCTGAAGATTTCGTTCTTTGGAAACCATCAGAAAAAGACGAACCATCATGGGAATCACCTTGGGGGAAAGGAAGACCAGGTTGGCATTTAGAATGTTCTGCAATGTCTAAAAAATATTTAGGGAAAGAATTTGATATTCATGGAGGAGGTATTGACTTATTATTTCCTCATCATGAAAATGAAATTGCTCAGTCAAGATGTGCAAATGATAGCAAAGTTTTTGCTAGTTATTGGTTACATAATGCTTTTATCACAATGTCCAACGAAAAAATGGCAAAATCTCAAGGTAATATTTTAAAAATTAAAGATTTTAGAAATATTAAAAGTGGTCAAGTCTTAAGACTGGCTTTAATGAGTGCACATTACCGACAACCACTTGATTGGAATGATAAGCTTTTAAAAGACTGTGAAAATACAATTGATAAATGGTATAATATTTATTTAAAGATTGAAACAAAACATAAAATTTCAGAAGAAATCCTAAAACCTCTTTTTGATGATTTAAATACACCAGGGTATATCGCTAATTTGCATAAATTATATGATAAAGCATCAAAAGGTTCTGATGAAGAGAGAAGACTATTCATTTCCGCATGCAATTTTATTGGACTATTGAATGAGACTAAAGAGGATTGGCTTGAATTTAAGAAAAACAAAGTATCAATTTCTGAAAATGAAATTTTGATTAAAATTAATCAGAGAAATGAAGCTAGAATTAATAAAAATTATGTTGAAGCTGATAAAATAAGAGACGAGCTTTTTGACAAAGGTGTTTTAATAGAGGATAAAGATGGTAAAACGGTCTGGAAATTTAAATGAGTAAAGATCGTTTATATATATTTGATACAACTTTGCGTGATGGAGCGCAGACTCAAGGTGTAGATTTTTCTATTGATGATAAAGAAAAAATATCTTCTTCTCTTGATAAATTAGGCGTTGATTACATTGAAGGAGGATGGCCGGGAGCAAATCCTACAGATACTGAATTTTTCAACAAAGATCATAATTTTAAATCTGCAAAATTAACCGCATTTGGTATTACAAAAAAAACTGAACATAGTGCTGAGAATGATCCAATGCTATCCTCATTAATAAATTCTAAAAGTTCCTCGGTATGTTTATTTGGTAAATCTTGGGATTTTCAGGTGGATGTTGCCCTTGGTATTTCAAATGGTCAAAATCTCTCAAACATAAGCGAAAGTGCAAAACATATTGTTAAATCTGGAAAAGAATTTATGTTTGATGCTGAACATTTTTTTGATGGGTACAAATCGAATCCTGAATATGCAATTTCTTGTTTAAAAGCAGCATATGATAACGGCGCTAGATGGATCGTTTTATGTGACACAAACGGCGGAACTCTTCCTCATGAAGTAGATAAGATCGTTAGACAAGTTATTAATCACATTCCAGGTAAAAATTTAGGTATCCATGCTCATAATGATACTGAAAATGCTGTAGCTAATAGTTTAGTTGCTGTACAAGCAGGAGTTAGACAAGTTCAGGGTACATTAAATGGATTAGGAGAGAGATGTGGAAATGCAAATTTAGTATCACTAATTCCTACATTTTTTTTAAAAAAAGATTTTTATGAAAACTATGAACTAAATATCAAACGCGAAAATTTAAAAAACCTAACTCAATGTTCTAGGTTGTTAGATGAATTATTAAATAGAAAACCAAACAAACATCTTCCCTATGTCGGCGCTTCAGCTTTTTCACACAAAGGTGGCATGCACGTTTCTGCTGTTCAAAAAGATCCAAAAACTTATGAACACGTTAATCCTGAAGAAGTTGGAAATTCTAGAAATATAGTTGTTTCAGATCAATCTGGACAATCAAATATTATGTCTAGATTAAACCTTATAGGTATAAATGTTGAAAAAAGTGATCCAAAAATTAAAAAACTTTTAGAGGAAGTAAAAGATAGAGAATTTATTGGTTACAGTTATGATGGTGCTGATGCATCTTTTGAATTATTAGCCAGAAGATTAATGGGAGAGATACCAAGATACATTTCTATTAATGAATATGATGTTTCAGTTAAAAAAGATAATGCAGGAGAAATTATTTCACACGCAAAAGCTCAATTAGAAGTAGATGGAGAAAAAATTTTGTGTGAAGGTCAAGGAAACGGTCCAGTTAACGCTTTGGATAATGCAATTAGGAAGAATGTAAGCAAGCTTGCTAAATATTCACAATATTTAAAAGATTTAAGACTTGTTGATTACAAAGTTAGAATTTTAAATACCGGTACAGAAGCTGTAACAAGGGTAAGTATTGAAAGTACAGACTCTAAAGGTGTTAATTGGTTCACTATTGGTGTGTCTCCAAACATTATTGATGCATCTTTCAAAGCTTTAGTGGACAGTCTGGATTATAAGTTATTTAAGGATAAAGCCCCTGGAAGTTTGTAAGAATGAAAATTAAAAAATTTTCAGAGAAACCGTTAGACCTAGAAACAAGAGTTGGTGCTAAACCAATAGTTTGTTATCCAAATACAAATGTTGAAGAAAAAAATTTAAGTATCCTACATTCTGCTAGAAAACATTTGGTTAAAAAAAATGAAGTTATTATTCCTCCTAGAGATGCAAAAACATTTGAGGTTAAATTTGGAGAGTTTTTTAGAATTGAGAGTATAGATGGTCCACAAGTAGGAGATCTAAATTTATTTAACTTAAAAAATTTAGAGGAAAAATTTTATTCAGGTAAAACAAGAGCTCTCTATGGAACCCATCTTTCAGTGGGAGATAAAATGTTTAGTAGTTTTCCATATCTTAGATCTCTGGCGACGATAACCTGGGATACTTTAGATTGGTATGATTATGATAAAGATGGAGGATCTGTTCATGATGTAATTGGTACAAGATGTGATCCTTATACATCAAAACTTCTGAGTGATAATGATTATCACTATTGTTGTCATTCGAATTTAACAAGAGCTTTAGTGAAAGAAAAAAATATCCAATTAGATCATGCTGAAAAAATAGTTCATGATGTGTTAAATGTTTTTATGTTAACTGGATTTACTAATGATACCAAACAATACTTTATGAAAGCAAGTCCTGTTAGACCTGGAGATTATTTAGAATTTTTTGCTGAAACAGATTTATTAGGTGCCCTTTCTGCTTGTCCAGGTGGGGATTGTGGATCCGAGCATTCTTCTGATTTAGCAAAATGTTATCCTTTAAAAGTTTCTATTTGGACAATAGACTCTAAATATTTAAATAATATTAAACCATCAGTTATTTCAAATTATAATAGAAATCATGGCCTAGATTAATGTCTGTTAATAATATTTCTTTCATATTACACAAACCCCAACTTTCTGAAAACATTGGAGCATGTGCAAGAGGTATAAAAAATTTCAATTTTAATAAACTTATAATTGTTGATCCCAAACCAATATTCCCGAATGATAAAATTTTAGCAACCTCTGTAGGAGCTAAAGATATAATCAATAAAGCTAAAAATTTTGAAAGTTTAGAAAAATCTTTAAAGAATATTGATATTGTAATTGCAACATCTGCACGATTTAGAAATAAAAATATTAAACATATTCAATTAAAGGATTTAAAAAAAATAAATTACAAAAAAAATGTAGCTTTTTTATTTGGGTCAGAGGCATCAGGTTTATCAAATAACGAAATAAGTTATGCAAATTATACTCTTCAAATTCCAACAAATCCTTACTTTAAATCTTTAAATTTATCTCACAGCTTAATAATAATTGCACAATATGTATCAAGTATTATCAATCTAAAAGTATCTTCTTTTAAAAAATCCAATAAAGTTAGATCAGCGTCTAAAAAAGAAATAATCGCTATGGCAAATCTTTGTATTAATAATCTTGAGGACATTAATTTTTTTAAAACAAAAGACAAGAAGCCGATTATGCTAGAAAACTTAAGGAATATTTTTTACAGGATGGAATTATCAACTAAAGAAACACGTATTTTATCAGGTGTATTTGCAAGTTTAGGTAAAAAACGTTGATTGACAAAATTAAGAGTAAGTTTATAAAGCCCACTATTAAATGACAAAAAGATTAAACTCTAAACATAAAGTAGACAGAAGATTAAAAGTAAATCTTTGGGGTAGACCCAAAAGTCCCTTTAACACTAGAGCATACGGACCAGGCCAGCATGGCCAAACTAAAACATCAAAACCTTCTGATTATGGAATTCAGCTTCAAGCAAAACAAAAATTAAAAGCTTATTACGGAAATATTAATGAAAGACAATTTAGAAATATTTACAAAAAAGCAGTAATGCTTAAAGGTGACACTGGTGAAAACTTAATAGGTCTTTTAGAAAGAAGATTAGATGCTGTGATCTATAGAGCAAAATTTGCAACAACAATTTTTTCAGCTAGACAATTAATCAATCATGGGCATGTCAAAGTAAATGGAAAAAAAGTAAACATTGGAAGTTATTTAGTTAGAGAAGAAGATTCAATCGAAATAAGAGATAAATCTAAACAACTTGCAATCATTGATATTGCTCTTGCTAATAAGGAGAGAGAAACTCCAGAATATATTCAGATGGATGAAAAAAATAAAAAACTTAAATTTGTTAGAGTTCCAAAATTTGAAGAAGTTCCATATCCAATTGTTATGGAACCAAATTTAGTAATTGAATATTATTCAAGATAATTAGCTTTTAGACTTAAAATTTATATTTTTACTTTCAAAAAGTTTTGCTAGTTCACCGCTTTCGTACATTTCTTTAACTATATCACATCCACCAATAAATTCATTTTTTACATATAGTTGAGGTATTGTTGGCCAATCGCTAAAAACTTTAATACCTTCTCTTAAATTTTGATTTTCTAAAACATTTATACCTTTAAAATTTACTTCAAGAACTTTTAATATATTAGAAGTAGCCATCGAAAAACCACATTGTGGAGCATCAGGTGTACCTTTCATAAATAAACAAACATCGTTGTTTTCTATTTCATTTTTAATCAATTCGTTTGTTTGTTGATCCATTTTAGTTCTCCTTTGTTTTAATTGCTAAAGCATGTAATTCATTTCCCATTCTGCCTTTTAATGAATTATAAACCATTTTATGTTGTTCAATTTTACTTTTACCAGAAAATTGAGATGAAGTTACAGTTGCAGAGTAATGATTCCCATCTCCAGCTAAATCTTGAATTTCTACAACCGCATCTGGCATTGCCTCTTTTATAAAATTTTCAATTTCTTTTAAATCCATTGCCATTATTTACTCATATATTTCAAAAGCCAACTATTATTATAAGTTGATAATTCGTCAATTGAAACTTTTGTCTTATCATTAAAATATAGTTCATTTTCACTAATTGTACCAAGTTCATCAAAATGGACGGCATTTCTATTCAATATATCAGCTACTTTTTTAAAATCTTTTTTGTTTATTTCTAGAATATACCTACCTTGATCTTCAGAAAATAAGTATTCTATTTCATTGATAAGATATTGAGGTTTTTTAATATTTATTCCTTTTTTTCCTTTAATACACATTTTAGCTGCTGCAGTTATTATGCCACCTAAAGAAACATCGTGTGCACTTTTTATTAAGTTATTATCAATCAATTTTAGCACTGTTTCTCCATTATTTTTTTCATTAAATAAATTTACTTCAGGTGGTGGACCATTTTTTTCATCTAAAATATTTCTTGCAAATAAACTTTGATCAATATGTCCTTCAGTTTTTCCAATTACTAAAGCAATATTGCCAACTTCTTTGAACTCCATAGTGATCATATTCTTATAATTTTTGATTAACCCAACTCCACCAATTGAAGGTGTAGGTTTTATACCTTTGTCTTTTGTTTGGTTATAGAAAGATACATTTCCGGAAACTACTGGAAATTTTAAATATTCGCTTGCCTCTCCAATTCCCTGAACACATTCAACAAACTCACCCATGTTTTCCTCTTTTTCAGGACTACCAAAATTTAAACAATTAGTAATTGCAATTGGTTTAGCACCAACAGATATTAGATTTCTAAAACTTTCACATACTACTTGCTTTCCACCTGTTAATGGATGAGCCCAACAATAAACTGCTGAAGAATCTACAGAAGCAGCAACAGCTTTATCTGTTCCATGAACTCTTACAACACCAGCGTCTCCACCAGGTTTCTGTATCGTATCTCCCATAACAGTGTGATCATATTGTTGCCAAATCCATTCTTTACTACATACATTTGGGTTTGCTAAAATTTTTTTTAAAACATCAATAATTTTTAGATGTTTAATATCTTCTTTTTTAATTTTATTCTTTTTAGGAAGTTTTGCTTTTTTCCATTTACGATCATACATAGGAGAGTTTTCAACCAAGGTATTAACCGGAATATCTGCAACTTTTTCCTCATCAAAATAAAGTTCTATTTTTTTTGACTTAGTAGTTTTTCCAATCACTGCAAAATCTAAGTTCCATTTATCAAATATTTTTTTCGCATGCTCTTCTTTGCCATTTTCCAAAACAATCAACATTCTTTCTTGGCTTTCAGAAAGCATTATTTCATAAGGCGTCATCTTGGCTTCTCTACAAGGTACTTTATTTAAATTAATTTCTATTCCGAGGTTTCCTTTTGAGGCCATTTCAATACTTGAAGAAGTTAATCCTGCAGCACCCATATCCTGGATAGCTATAATGGAATCTCCAGCCATTAGCTCTAAACAAGCTTCTAATAAAAGTTTTTCAGTAAACGGATCTCCTACTTGAACTGTCGGTTTCTTTTCCTCAACTTTTTCATCAAAACTAGCTGAAGCCATACTAGCACCATGTATTCCATCTCGTCCAGTTTTAGACCCAACATAAATGACAGGCTTATTTAAACCAGCTGCTTTAGAGTAAAATATCTTATCTTTTTTAACTAATCCTAAAGTCATAGCGTTAACTAAAATATTTCCATTATAAGAGCTATCAAAGCTTGTTTGGCCAGCGATTGTTGGAACACCCATGCAGTTTCCATAACCACCTATGCCATGAACAACACCTCTTAATAAATTTTTTGTTTTTTTATGTTGTGGTGATCCAAAATGTATTGAATTCAAGTTAGCTATTGGTCTTGCACCCATTGTAAATACATCTCTCATTATTCCTCCAACGCCAGTAGCAGCACCTTGGTAAGGTTCAATAAATGACGGGTGATTGTGACTTTCTATTTTAAAAACTATTGCATCATTATCTTCAATATCTATAACACCAGCATTTTCTCCAGGACCTTGAATAACTTTCTTTCCTTTAGTAGGTAGCTTCTTTAAATGTAATCTTGATGATTTATAAGAACAATGCTCATTCCACATTGCGGAAAAAATTCCTAGTTCTGTTATGTTAGGAGTTCTTTTTAATAGCTCACAAATTTTAGCGTATTCATCTTTCTTTAAACCGTGATCAACTGCTACTTGCTCGTTTACAATCATTTTAAGTTGTTTATTAAGTTTTTAAAAAACAATGATCCATCTTCACCAGATAAAGATGTATGAATCATTCTTTCAGGATGGGGCATCATTCCTAGAACGTTTTTTTCTTTATTAAATATACCAGCAATATTTTTTATGGATCCATTAGGATTAAATTGATCTTCTATTTTTCCATTTTCATCACAATAATTAATAGCTATTTGATTATTGTCTTCAATTTCTTTTAATTGATCATTGGTACAAAAATAATTTCCTTCATTATGAGCAATGTGAAGTTCTAAAATTTCGTTTTCAATATTTTTAAAATATTTATTTTTTTTGTCGTTAATTTTTATAAAAACGTTTTTACAAATAAATTCTAAATATTTGTTTCGAAGCAAAACACCTGGAACTAAACCAGTTTCTACCAGTATTTGAAATCCATTACAGATACCCATAACCATACCACCAGCATTAGCAAAATTAATTACAGACTGCATTATTTTTGATTTAGATGCCATACTTCCACATCTCAAGTAATCACCATACGAGAAACCACCTGGTAAAACTACCAAGTCACTTTTTGGTAATTCAGCATCTGTGTGCCAAACCATTTTATTTTTAAATCCAAATTTTTTCAGAGCAACATCCATGTCTCTATCACAATTTGAACCTGGAAAAGTAATAACTGATGATTTCATTAATTACTTTGGATCAATAATTTTATAATTTTCAATTACAAGATTTGCCAAAAGTTTTTTGCACATTTCTTCAACTTTTGCCTTTGCTTTAACGTTGTCGGTTTCTTTAGTGTCTATTTCAAAATATTTACCTTGTCTAACTTCATTTACATCATCAAAACCCATTCCATCAAGAGTTTGATGGATAACTTTTCCTTGTGGATCAAGCACATCTTTTTTTAGAGTGATGATTACAGAAATTTTCATTTTTTCTTTCTTTTAACCGAAGATAATTTAGTTACATTTACTGCGGAAACATTAGATTGTTCATGGAGAATACCTAATCTTTTAGCAACCTCAGTATATGCTGGAATTAAATCACCCAAATCTTTTCTAAATCGATCTTTATCTAATTTTTTTTCAGTAATACTGTCCCATAGTCTGCAAGTATCAGGACTAATTTCATCTGCCAAAATAACCTCATTTTTTCCATCAATTTTAACTCTTCCAAATTCTAATTTAAAATCGATAAGTTTAATTCCAACACCTCTAAACATTCCAATCATAAAATCATTAATTCTTAAAATCATTTTTTTAACTTTATCGATTTCTGTTTTTGATGCCCAATCAAATGCTAAAATATGCTCTTCGGATATTAATGGATCTCCAAGCTTGTCATCTTTTAAGCAGTATTCAATTAGAGGTTCTTTTAAAACAGTACCATCCTCAATGCCCAATCTTTTAGTAATTGAACCTGTTGCAACATTTCTCACAATAAATTCTATCGGAATTATTTCTACAAGCTTAATGATTTGTTCACGCATATTTAATCTTTTAACTAAATGATTTTTAATTCCTATTTGAGAGAGGTTAGAGAGTATGTGTTCTGATATTCTATTATTTAGAACACCCTTTCCTTCAATTGTTGTTTTTTTTTGATTATTGAATGCAGTTGCATCATCTTTAAAATATTGGATCACTAAGGTTTTATCATTTGTTGCATAAATGATTTTAGCTTTTCCTTCGTATAATTTTTTCCCTTTTTTCATTATTTAAAAACTCTTCTAAATATAAAATTGACATTTTTAAAGTGTTTAGAATAATTAAATATAGACTTTAATTTTTTTGGTGAAATTCTACTCATTATAAATTTATCAGATGAAATGACATCAATTAAATTTAAATCTTCTGCAAAACATTTTTTTGCATAAGATTGTACCATCTTGTATGATTTTTCTCTGCTTAAACCTGTTTTAGTTAGTTCCAACATAACTTCTTGAGAAAAAATTAAACCTTTTGTTAAATTTAAATTTTCAAGCATTTTTTTAGGATAAATAATCATGTTATCTAAAATATTTGTAAGTCTAACCAATGCAAAATCAGTTGTTATATTAGCATCTGGACCAATATTTCTCTCAACACTTGAATGAGAAATGTCTCTTTCGTGCCAAAGTGCTATGTTTTCAAGTGCTGGTGTAACTGTACTTCTGACCATCCTTGCTAAACCAGTAAGATTCTCACTTAAAATAGGATTTTTTTTATGAGGCATAGCAGAGGAACCTTTTTGATTTTTAGAGAAATATTCTTGTACTTCGTAAACCTCAGTTCTTTGTAAATGTCTTATTTCAACAGCAACTCTTTCAATGGATCCTGCAATAATTCCTAAAACAGAAAAATAAAAAGCATGTCTATCTCTTGGAATTACTTGAGTTGAAATTGGCTCAACTTTTAGACCTAATTTTTTAGCAACATGTTTTTCAACATTCGGACTAATGTTAGCAAATGTACCAACAGCACCAGAAATTGCACAGGTTGATACTTCATCAACAGCATCTTTTAGTCTTTTTCTGTTTCTTTTAAATTCCTCAAAGAACGAAGCTAATTTTAAACCAAAAGTAATTGGTTCTGCATGGATACCATGGCTTCTTCCCATGCAGGGTGTAAATTTATACTTTTTAGCTTGTCTTTTTAAAACTTTTAAAATTTGATCAATGTCTTTTAAAATAATTTTGCCTGATTGTACTAATTGAATATTAAAACTAGTATCCAAAACATCTGATGATGTCATACCTTGGTGAAGGTATCTAGCTTTAAAACCTGCTTTTTCAGTAATTGAAGTCAGAAAAGCTATTACATCATGTTTAACTTCTGCTTCTATTTTGTGTATTTTGCCCACATTAATTTTAGCCTTGTTTCTGACAACTGAAGAAACACCTTTTGGAATTTGACCAAGTTTTTCCATTGCCTCTGCAGCCGCAACCTCAACATTAAGCCAGATTTTGTATTTATTTTCTTCGGACCAAATATCAGTTAATTCTTTTCGAGAGTATCTTTTAATCATTAATTATAAGTATGGAGGCTTGGAATAACCTTTAGCAGATTCTGTAAAGATTTCATAACCATTTTCAGTAATTCCTAAAGTATGTTCAAATTGTGCAGATAAAGATTTATCTTTAGTAACAGCTGTCCAGCCATCATTTAACATTTTAACATCATATTTACCTGAATTTATCATTGGTTCTATAGTAAATGTCATTCCAGGTCTTAACTCTATACCTGTATTTTTTTTACCGTAATGTAAAATATTTGGTGGTTCATGAAAAGTTGTACTAATTCCATGACCACAAAAATCTCTAACTACTGAGAAACCTTTTTCTTCTACAAATGATTGTATTTCATAACCAATATCTCCTAATTTAATTCCAGGTTTTAGAATTCTAATTGCTCTCATCATAGATTCATAAGTTGCTTCAATAAGATTATTTAACTTTACTGGAGTTTTTCCAATGCAAAACATTCTACTAGTGTCACCATAATGTTCATCAACGATAGCTGTCACATCAACGTTTACAGCATCACCTTCTTGTAAAATTCTATCAGAAGGTATTCCATGACACACAACATGGTTTAAAGATGTGCATAAAGATTTTGTAAACCCTCTGTAATAAAGTGGGGCAGAGTAACCACCATTATCTCTTATAAATTCGTATCCTAACTTGTCGATGTATTCTGTAGAAACACCTTCTTTGATATTTTCAGTTAACATATCTAGAGTTCTTGCAGCCAAGTTTCCAGCAACTCTCATTTTTTCAAATTTTTCTTTATAATCAATCATCTATAATTTTTAATTTTTTATCTATAAAAATTTTCTTAGAACTTATATCACATCTATAAGCTAAAAAATTAACTCCAGCTTTTTTAGCTTTAAGGTAGGTGTTGTAATATTCTTCATCAATATCTTTAGCTATTTTAAAATATTTCATATTTTGAATTTGAACTAAAAATATTAAGTATGTTTTATAACTTTTTTTTATGGCATCAATAAGGGTTAATAAATGCTTAATTCCTCTTGTTGTTGGGGCATCTGGAAATTCAGCGGTATCTTTATTTCTAAATAATGTAACATTTTTAACTTCAAGAAACATTTTTTGACCTTTTTTTTCTAATAAGAAATCAAATCTAGTCTCTTTATTAAAAAAAACCTCTGGTTTTATGGAGTCATTATTTTTAAGTTCATTTATAAGATTGTTGTTAAGTCCATGTTCAACTATTCTATTTGCTATGTGAGTATTCACCCCAACTAAATTTTTTCTAGATTTGATAATTTCCAATCCATATTTCAGTTTTCTTTTTGGATCGTTATTAGTAAGCAAATAAACTTCATTACCTTCATCTAGTAAACCTTTCATTGATCCTGTGTTAGGACAGTGAGCTGTGACAATACCTTTACCCAGCCTCACATCAGTAAAAAACCTTTTATAACGTTTGATTAGTTTGCCTTTTATTAAAGACTTGGTAAATTCCATTAGTAAATTATATATTTCATATGAATAAAAAAGTAAAAGTTAATGCTTCAATTTTAATAATAGGTAATGAAATATTATCTGGAAGAACTCAAGATACTAATACATCTACTTTAGCAATCTGGCTAAATTCAATAGGTGTTAATGTTGGTGAAGTTAGAGTAATAGCTGATGTTGAAGAGATTATTGTTGATACTTTAAATTTACTTAGGTCAAAATATGATTACGTTTTTACAACTGGTGGTATTGGTCCAACACATGATGATATTACAGCTCAGTCAGTATCAAAGGCTTTCGGAATAAAATACGAAGTTCATAAAGAAGCTTTTAAAATATTAGAAGCTTACTACCAACCAGGTGAATTCAATGAAGGGAGACAAAAAATGGCATGGATGCCAGAGAATGCAAATTTAATTTTAAACCCAACAAGTGGTGCACCAGGTTTTAATGTTGAAAATGTTTTTTCATTGCCAGGAGTTCCATCCATTTTAAAATCAATGTTAGGTGGTTTGACTAATAGAATAGTAGGGGGGAGGCCTATCAAAAGTCTTACTATAAGTTTAAGAACTGTTGAAAGTGAAATAGCAAATTCATTAACTAAGGTTCAAAATAACAATATAGATGTAGAAATTGGAAGTTATCCTTTTTTTCACGCAGGCAAATTAGGTGTATCAATTGTGATAAGATCAGAAGATCAGAATAAAATTGATGATTGTAATTCTCAAATTTTAAAATTTGTTAATGAAAAAAAAATTGAAGTAGTAGATCGATAATGTTGTATTTTGCTTATGGTAGTAATCTTCATCATTTTCAGATGAAAAGAAGATGTAAGGATAGTATCTTTTTAAAAAAAATAAATTTAAGAGATTTTAGATTAACTTTTAGAAGTAAGTACAGAGCTGCAGATATTGAGCGAAAAAAGAATGCTATTGTTCCTGGGGCATTATTTGAAATTTCTAAAAATGATGAAAAAAAGTTAGATGTTTATGAAGACTTTCCTATACTTTATAAAAAATATTATTTTTATTATTATGGAAAAAAAGTAATGACTTATACAATGGTCCAAAAATCACCATTTAAATTTCCAACAGAAAGGTATTTAAATGTTGTTAAAAAGGGTTATCGTGATTGTAAACTAGATGAAAGGTTTTTACTTAAAGCACTAAAAACATAAATAAGACTAGAGATAGTATTTATTATCCTCATTAACAGCTTTTTCTAATCTAATTAGAAAATCAGGTATAGCACTTTTAACTCTACTCCAAGTCGGTATAAAAGGTGCATCCATTGGATTTAAATAAAAATCTTCACCAGCTTTAATTATATTTCTCGAAAATAATTCAACTGCTTTTTCTTCTAAATGTGAGTCAAATTTTAAACCATTTATTTCAGCATCACTTCTATATGCATCTATTAAATCTAAAGCAGATCTATAATAAGTAGCTTTCAATGATCTTAATTCCTCTCTACTAAATGAGTGACCTTGCGTTGCTAATTTTTTTATAAAAGTTTTTATGATATCAATCGACATTCTTGATAAACCTTTTTTTTCGTCATCAATTGATAAATTTTGATGTTTGTGATCATAGGTATCTGCTAAGTCAACTTGACAAATATTTTGTGGAGAAAAGTTTCTTTGCATTTCAGACAAAATCCCTATTTCTATCCCCCAATCTGACGAAATTCTTAATTCAGGTAAAATATTTCTTCTAAAAGAAAATTCACCAGCAAGAGGATATTTGAACGATTTCATGAAATCTATATATTCAGTTTTACCAATTGTTTTTTCTAAAGCGTTCAATAATGGAAATACTAAAAGCCTTGCAACTCTTCCATTCATTTTATTATCAGCAACTCTAGGGTAATAACCTTTACAAAATTCAAAATTAAATAAAGGGTTTACCACTGGATAAAATAATTTTGCCAGCATTCTTCGATCGTAAGTTTTTATATCGCAATCATGTAAAGCAACTGATCTTGCACTATTTCTTGCTATTGACATCCCAATACAATACCAAACATTTCTTCCTTTACCTTTTTCATTTGGTGCTAACGCTTTTTTTTGTAACTCTTTGTCTAATTTTTTTAAATTAGGTCCATCATTCCAAAGTATTGTAAAAGGAGTTTCTAATTTTTCAAAAAATGTCCATGCTTTTCTAGCTTGTTTTTCGTTAGCTTGATCTAAACCTATTATTATGTGGTGCAAATAATTAGTTTTAGCAATTTCAGATACTATTTTTGGTAAAGCATCACCTTTTAATTCACTATAAAGACACGGTAAAATAAGTTCCATTTTTCTCTCTTTTGAAAAATGTGAAAGCTCCTTCTCTATTTGCTTAGTCGACTTAGTACCAAAGTCATGGAGTGTAGAGATAATACCATTTTGGGAAAAATCACTCATAATTACATTTTATTAATTTATATTTATTTTAACTAGAGCCATTTTAATCACATCAGCCCAGCCCCCAGGTGATGGCTTATTTGTAGTAATTAGATTATTTATATGAATTTCATCTAATCTAAATTTGTCATTAAATACTAAGCAAGGAAAATCAGATATTTTTAACATATCTAAGTCGTTGTAATTGTCTCCTACACCTATTGTTTTTACTTTTTTATTATTTTTCATAAAAAATCTAACAAATACTTGGAGTGCTTTTGCTTTATTTACTTTATCAGTCAAATTAATTACTCTACCACCTTCTTGTAGGTATAGACCTTCTTTTTTAATAATCTTAGATAATTCATTCTTTTCATTTTTATTTCCCTCAAAATTAAAAAGAATAGTGTATTTACGATCTAGCGCCATTTTAAGCTTTTTATCTTCGAGACCTAAAATTTTGGCTTGGTTTTTTGTATCCATTTCGGATAACCATTTACATTTTTTTTGTAAATATATTGGAACAATATTCTGAAAAATTTTTAATAAACTCTCTTTTTCTCTACTTAATATTAATTGTCTAGGTAAATTTGCATTTAACAGGTCCAATCCATTAATAACAGCTCCATTTTCAGAAATATATGGCAAGCTTAAACCGAGTTCACTGCTAAATTCTAAGATTTCTTTTTCTGTTTTGCTACTGTTAGGTATTACAAAAATACCTTCAGAGATTATTTGCTTTAAATAGTCCTTTATTTCGTCAAATTTAAAAGTGTCTCTATGTAGTAGTGAACCATCGAGATCAGTAAATATTAAAACTTTGAGTTTCTTTTCCATTAAGTTATCTTTATAAAAAATTCAAAAAATAACAATTTTACATATTAAACTTGTTCAATTATAAATATTAGCATAAACACTCATGAAATTCATTAATGCCCTCGTGGTGAAATTGGTAGACACAAAGGACTTAAAATCCTTGCCGCTTGCGGAGTGCCAGTTCGAGTCTGGCCGAGGGCACCATATTGTAAAAAAATTACATACTTAAATAATAAAATTTGAAAAAAATAGTTTTAATAAATGTACTTACATTCATTTTTCTTATTTTGTTAATTTTTATTATATTAAAATCTTTAAATTATTTTGTCTCTGGACCTCCAAGATATTATGAGTTTGTCTTTAATCTAGAAGAGGGAGATTTAAGAAAAAAAAAAGAAAAATTAACTTATTACAAATTTATTTCTAATCAAAAAGAAAAAGAAAAAGATGATTTTTTAAGATATAACACTCAAGAATACAAAGAATTAAAATACACCGGAGAAATAAAAATTGAAAATTGTGGTAAAACAGAGTCTGGTCTTTATGAATTAATTTATGCTACAGACAAAAATGGATTTAGAGAAAATAAAAATAACTTATATGAACAAACTGACTTTATTTTACTTGGAGATTCATTCACTATGTCTGTTTGTCAAAACAAACCATATGATTTAAAAAGCCAATTAATTAAGCTAAATAATAATACTTCATATTTAAATTTAGGATTAGCAGGGGATAATTACGTAAAGCAATTAATTACTCTTTTAAATGTAAGTAAAAATACTAAATTTGACAATTTAATTTGGTTTTTTTATGAGGGTAATGATTTTAATGATACGTTAAAAAAAATTGAATATTACAAAAAAAATTATTATCCAAATCATATACAACAAAAAAAAACATTAGAAACAAATACAGAAAAAAATTATTATAAATTGACTTATGACTACGAGATTACAAATGTTTACAAATTAAAAGTATTTATTGCAGAAATTACAAGTGGTCTCTCATCACTTTTAAAATTTTTTAAAAATTACGAAAATCTTTTAAATATTAACGAATATAACGAAGCATTAATTATCGCTAATGAATATTTAAACAGGAAAAAAGTAAAAAATAAGTACATTTATTATATTCCAAGTTGGCAAAGGCTTACTAATTATAAATCTATAAAATCAAAATTATTTAATAAAAATCCACAAATAATTCAATTAGATACTCTCAAAAAGTCTGTAAAAGAAATTGCAGAAAAAAATGGATTTACATTTGTAGATGGAGAGCAAATTTTTATGAATTTAGAGGATCCATTAAAAGTTTTTTACTATAATTTAAACACTCATTTTAATAGACAGGGATATAGATTAATGGCTCAGGATTTATATAATAAAATTTTAATTAATAATTAAATGAACAAAATAAATAAAATACAAATTATCTCAGATGTAAACAAAAAGTCTCTTAAAATTAAAAATCATTTAATTAAAAAGATAAATCAAAATCAATTTCAAAAAGAAAATCTTATTATCGTTATAGGTGGTGATGGATTTATGCTTCAAACACTTAAAAAATTTAATAAATTTAGAAAACAATTTTATGGAATTAATTCAGGAAATTACGGTTTTTTAATGAATAAGTTTTCCTCAAAAGATGTTTTGAAAAACCTTTTAAAAGCAAACTTAGTTACAATTTCCCCACTGGAAATGATTGTAAAAAATAAAAACAATAAAACTAAGAAATCTATAGCCATAAATGAAGTATCTATACTTAGACAAAGTAGACAAGCAGCATCATTATCTATTAAGCAAGGTTCTAAACAAATAATTAAAAAATTAGTTTCTGATGGCGTATTAGTATCAACACCAGCTGGTAGTACAGCTTATAATCTTTCTGTTCATGGACCTATTTTAAGTCTTAATTCAAAAAAATTATCAATATCTCCAATAAGTGCGTTTAGACCAAGAAGATGGAAAGGTAAAATTGTTAATGATAAGACTAAAATTGTTATAACAAATTTGAATCCATCTAAAAGACCAATAAGTGCTGTAGCAGATAATTTGGAAGTAAGAAATGCTAAGTTTATCACTGTAAAAACTAATAATAAAATTAAGTTTAATCTTTTGTATGATAAAAATAGGAGTCTGCAAAAGAAGATTAAAATTGAGCAATTAAGAAAAGAAACTAATTAAATTTGTGGTGCCCCCGCACGGATTCGAACCGCGGACCTATTGATTACAAATCAATTGCTCTACCAGCTGAGCTACAAGGGCATGCGCAATAATTATTAATTATTCATTAAATAATCAACTCTTTTTTTTTAAATAACTTAGATGATGAAATACGATTGCTGCACTATTTGAGATATTTAAACTTTCAATATCCTTGTTAATATTAATTTTAACAAAAAAATCTGCATATTTACCTGTGTGTTGCCTCATTCCGAATCCTTCTGACCCAAATAAAAGAATATTGTTTCCTTTCCATTTTACATCTGTAAAGTCTATTTGACCTTTTGTATCAAAACCATAAACCCAAAAATTTTTTTCTCTTAAATTTTTAAGTGTAGAATTAATGTTAGAAACTTGAAATATATTAACATGTTCCATACAACCACTCGCTGATTTATACATCAATTTACTATCTCGAGGAAAATGCCTCTCTTTAATTATCAATCCATCAACATAAAATGAAGCTGCACTTCTTATTAATGAACCAATATTTCTTGGATCTGAGACTTCATCAAGGCAGACAAAAGTTAAATCAGTTTTTCCTTTAATAAATTGTTTCAGTTCTGGTTGATCTAAATGTTCTATCTCAGCAACATAACCATTATGCATCAATTGTTCTTTAGAAGTATATTTGTCTAATTCTTTTTTAGATTTAAAGTAAACTTTAACGTCCTCTAAAATATTTTTATTTGGATTTTTTCTATGTATATTTTTTTTAGCCTCTTCAGTTAAAAATACTCTTAAAACCTTTCTTTTCGGGTTTCTAAGAGCCTCGATTACTGCATGTTGACCAACAATGAAAAAAGATGATTTATTCATAAATTATTATCTGTTTTACACGCTTTTTTTAATATTTACTTATTAAATCACGTGTTGCATTTGCATAAATAAAATATATAAAACGCTTGTTATTTGAAGCTTTATTGAACAAGGGGACACTTCCCCAAAGGAGGGGTTCCAGAGCGGTCAAATGGGGCGGGCTGTAAACCCGTTGACTTCGGTCTTCGAAAGTTCGAATCTTTCCCCCTCCACCATTCAATAGATTTTTAAATAACATGGAGTGTTACTCTTGGGGTTGTGCGGGTGTAGTTCAATGGTAGAACGCTAGCCTTCCAAGCTGGATGTAAGGGTTCGATTCCCTTTACCCGCTCCAAGAAAATAAAATTATAAATGAAAACAAAATAACTGAGGTAAAAAAGTAATGTCAAAGGAAAAATTTGTAAGAAACAAACCCCACTGTAACATTGGGACTATCGGTCATGTCGACCATGGTAAAACAACTCTTACTGCCGCTATTACAAATGTATTAGCACAAGCTGGAGGTGGAACTGCAGTTGCTTATGATCAAATTGATAAAGCACCTGAAGAAAAAGAGAGAGGAATAACAATTTCAACAGCACACGTTGAGTATGAGACTGAAAAAAGACACTATGCTCACGTAGACTGTCCAGGTCATGCTGATTATGTTAAGAACATGATTACGGGTGCTGCTCAAATGGATGGAGCAATCTTAGTTGTTAATGCAGCTGATGGTCCTATGCCACAAACAAGAGAACATATTCTTTTAGGAAGACAAGTAGGTATTCCAGCTATTGTAGTCTACTTAAATAAAGTAGATCAAGTTGATGATAAAGAAATGATTGATCTTGTTGAGGAGGAAATTAGAGAACTTTTAACATCATACAAATATCCTGGTGATAAGACACCAATCGTTAAAGGTTCAGCTTTGGCTGCAGTTGAGGGAAGAGACGATGAAATTGGTAAAAACTCAATTTTAGAATTAATGAAAGCTGTGGATGAACATATTCCACAACCAGCTAGAGAAGTTGATAAACCTTTCTTGATGCCTATTGAAGATGTGTTCTCAATTTCTGGAAGAGGAACAGTTGCGACTGGTAGAGTGGAGTCAGGTGTAATCAAAACTGGTGAAGAAGTTGAGATAGTTGGAATTAAAGAGACCAAAAAATCAGTTTGTACAGGTGTTGAAATGTTTAGAAAACTATTAGACTCTGGTGAAGCTGGAGACAATGTTGGAATTTTATTGAGAGGTATTGAAAGAACTGATATTGAAAGAGGACAAGTTCTTTGCAAACCTGCTTCAATTACACCACATACTAAATTTGAGGCTCAAGCGTACGTACTTAAAAAAGATGAAGGTGGAAGGCACACTCCTTTTTTTACAAAATATAGACCTCAGTTTTACTTTAGAACAACTGATGTTACAGGAGAGGTAGAATTACCAGCTGGTACAGAAATGGTGATGCCAGGTGATGATGCTAAATTCACTGTTAAACTAATTACGCCGATTGCTATGGCTGAAAAATTAAATTTTGCAATTAGAGAAGGTGGAAGAACTGTTGGAGCAGGAGTAGTAACTAAAATTATAGAGTAGCTCTATAAATAGGAGTGTAGCTCAATTGGTAGAGCGCCGGTCTCCAAAACCGGAGGCTGAGGGTTCGAGTCCCTCCGCTCCTGCCATAATGAGCATATGTATTATGAGAAATCCGATTAAATTTTTACAAGAGGTAAAACAAGAAGCGTTTAAAGTTACCTGGCCCACTTGGAAAGAGACTTTACAAGGAGCTTTGATGGTTTTTGCAATGGCTGTTGTTATGTCCTTATTTTTTCTTCTTTTAGATCAAGTTTTAAAATTTTTCTTAGAACTTTTACTTAAAGTGAGCATATAATGAAAAATTGGTATATTGTTCAGTCTCATTCTAGCTTTGAAAACAAAGTTGCAGCACTTATTAAGGAGGAAGCAGATAAAGCTAAAATTTCTGAAAAGTTTGAAGAAATTATTGTACCAACACATGATGTCACCGAAGTAAAAAGAGGAAAAAGAGTTCAAAGAAAAAAAAAATACTTTCCAGGATATGTATTAATTAAAAGCGAGATGGATAACAACATTTATCATATGATTAAAAATATAAAAAGGGTAAGTGGTTTCCTTGGCACAAAAGGTATTCCAGTACCAGTTTCAGATAAGGAAGTTGAAAAAATACTAGGTCAGATTAAAGACGGCGTGGCTCAACCAAAATCTGGGATAGATTACAATGTAGGAGAAAAAGTTCAGGTTGTAGATGGTCCATTTGCATCATTCACTGGTATGATTGAAGAAATTGATGAAGAAAAAGCTAGACTTAAGGTGTCTGTTTCTATATTTGGTCGTCCTACACCTGTAGATTTAGAATATAATCAGGTAGAAAAGGTGAGTTAATGGCAAAAGAAATAAGTGGATTTATAAAACTACAAATTAAGGGCGGTCAAGCAAATCCAGCTCCTCCAGTTGGACCTGCTTTAGGTCAACGCGGAGTAAACATAATGGAATTTTGTAAAGCCTTTAATGATAAAACTAAATCAATGGCAGGCAAACCTGTTCCAGTCGAAATTACAGTCTATAAAGACAAAAAATTTGATTTTAAAATTAAGTCACCACCAGCATCTTTTTATATTAAAGAAGCAGTAAAACTTAAAGGTGGTTCTAAAGAACCAGGAAGAAATATTGTTGCTTCAATTTCTAAAAAACAATTAGAAAGTATAGCAAAAGAAAAAATGAGTGATTTGAATGCTCACGATATTGAAGAAGCAATAAAAATTATTGCAGGATCTGCAAGATCGATGGGTATTGAGGTAAAAGAATAATGGCATCTAAAAGATTTAAAAAATTACCTGAAAAAACTAAAGAGTTGAGTGCAGAGTCTATCGAAAAATTATTACCTGAACTTAAGAAAAACTGCACAACTAAATTTGACGAGTCTTTGGATTTAAGTTTTCAAATAAACAACAAACAAAAGAAAAGTGAAGTTAATATCAGAACTGTAGTTAATTTACCTGGCGGAACAGGTAAGAAAGTTAAAGTTGCTGTAGTTTGTGAAGATAATAAAGCACAAGATGCAAAAGATGCTGGCGCAGATATTGTAGGTGGTGATGAGTTTGTTGAGAGAATTAAGGGTGGAGAGTTAAATTTTGAAAAATTAATTTGCACACCAGCAATGATGATTAAACTTTCCAAGTTAGGAAAAATTTTAGGACCAAAAGGTTTGATGCCAAATCCTAAACTTGGTTCAGTTTCAGAAAATATCAAAGAAGCTGTAACAAATGCTAAATCTGGTCAAGTAGAAATTAGAAACGATAAAGATGGAAATATTGGAGTTAGTATTGGTAAAAAATCATTTAATGATGATCAATTGCTAAAAAACTACAATGCTATCTTAGATGCTTTGGAAAAAGAGAAATCAAACAACACTTTAAAAGGAGATTTAATTAAAAGTGTATTTGCTACATCAACAATGGGCGTTTCGTATAAAGTGAAACTAAGGAAATCGATATAATTATGATGAACAAAGAACAAAAAAAAAATTATATCAAAGAAATGACTAATCAGTTTGAAAATAGCAAGGCTGTAATGGTTACACATTACCAAGGTTTAACGATGACTCAATTAGATGAGTTGAGAGCTAAAATGAGAGAACATGGTATTATTTTTAAAATAACAAAGAACAGAATTACAAAATTAGCTTTAGAGAATACAAAGTGCAAAGATTTATCAAAATTATTCACTGGTCCAACAGCAGTTGCATTCAGTGAGGACGCTATAATGTCTGCAAGGATTCTCTCAAAATTTGCAAAAGATAACGAAAACTTAAAATTAATTGGTGGAATTATGGATAATGAGGTCTTAGATTCGGCCGGTGTCCAAAATGTAGCAAGTTTACCTACATTAGATGAAGCAAGAGCCAATATTGTGGGTATTTTGAACGCTTCTGCATCTAAATTGATCAGTATTTTGCTTGCACATTCAGAAAAAATGAGTAGTTTGTCGGCAGAAAATTCTGAAACACAACCCAAAGAGTAATACATATGCCTGACTTAAACAAAATTATTGAAGATTTATCAAGTTTAACAGTTGCAGAAGCAGCTGAATTATCAAAACAATTAGAAGAAAAATGGGGTGTAACTCCAATGGCAGCAGCAGCTCCAGCAGCAGCTGGTGGTGAAGCTCCAGCAGAAGATAAAGATGATTTTACAATCATGTTAGTATCTGCAGGTGATAAAAAAATTAATGTTATTAAAGAAGTAAGAGCAGCTACTTCATTAGGTTTAAAAGAGGCTAAGGATCTTGTAGAGGGAGCACCAAAAGAGGTTAAATCTGGTGTAAATAAAAAAGAAGCTGAAGAGATCAAAGCTAAATTAGAAGCTGCTGGTGCAAAAGTAGAACTTAAGTAAATTAAATAGAAAGAATTCGAATACTGATTAATTTTAATCAGTATTTATAAACATAGATGCAATTATCTTTTACTGAAAAGAAAAATATAAGAAAAAGTTTTGGTAAACTTAAGGAAAGTTTATCTATTCCAAACTTAATTGAAGTACAAAAAAATTCCTATAAAGAATTAACAGAATTTGATTTTGAAGCAGGTGATCTAAGTAAAGGGTTCGATAGAGTATTTAAAAGTATATTCCCAATTGAAGATTTAAACGAAAAAGCAACTTTAGAGTACGTTTCATACAGATTAGAGAAACCAAAATTTGATGTTGAAGAGTGTATTGCAAGAGGTCTTACATATTCATCAGCTCTTAAGTGTACTTTAAGATTAGTCGTTTACGAAATAGATCAAGAAAATAATACAAAAGATATTTTATCAGCTAAAGAGCAGGAAGTTTATATGGGTGAGGTCCCCATGATGACTAATAGTGGAACTTTTATTACTAACGGAGTTCAAAGAGTTGTAGTAAACCAGATGCACAGAAGTCCAGGTGTGTTTTTTGATCATGACAAAGGTAAAACTCATGCAAGTGGTAAACTTTTGTTTAATTGTAGGGTAATACCGAACAGAGGTTCTTGGTTAGATTTTGAATACGACGTTAAAGATTTTCTTTATTTTAAAATAGATAGAAAAAAGAAATTATTTTCATCAACCTTATTGCTAGCTTTAGGTTATACAAAATCTGAAATTGTAGACGAGTTTTACGATAAAGAACAATATGCTTATGATGTTAAATCACAAAAATGGAAAACTAAATTTAATCCAGAAAATTATAAAGCTAAAAATTTCTCCGAAGAGGTAATAGATGCAAAAACAGGTAAAGTGGTAATAAAATTAGGAGACAAAATAAATTTTATAAATGCAAAAAAATTAGCAAATGAAGGTTTGAAAGATATTTTAGTATCAACAGATTCTTTACTAGGAAAATTTTTGCACAGAGACATTAAAGTAAACAATGAGGAGGACGGGGTTTTTAAAATTGGTACTGAATTAAATGATACAATAATTCAACAAATTTTGGATGCTAACATCCACACATTACAAATCTCAGTTACAAACTCTATTAATAAAGGACCTTATTTATTAACAACAGTTCTAGCTGATAAAAATAATTCTAAAGATGAGGCAATTACAGAAATATATAAAATGTTAAGGCCAGGTGAGCCACCTACAATAGAAATAGCAACTCAAATATTTAACAACCTTTTCTTTAGTTCAGATAGATATGATTTGTCTGATGTGGGAAGAGTAAAAATGAACTCGAGATTAAATCAAGAGTGTTCAGATAAAATTACAATATTAAGAAACGACGATATCATCGCAATCATTCAAAAAATGTTGGATTTGCGAGACGGTAAAGACGAAGTTGATGATATTGATCATTTAGGAAATAGAAGAGTACGTTCTGTGGGAGAGTTGGTAGAAAATCAAGCTAGAATTGGTGTTTACAGAATGGAAAGAGCTATTAAAGAAAAAATGACAACGTTGGATATTGAGTCAGCAATGCCACAAGATCTAATTAATGCTAAGCCATTAACTGTTTCTTTAAAAGATTTTTTTGCAAGTTCACAGCTTTCGCAATTTATGGATCAAACAAATCCATTATCAGAAATCACTCACAAGAGAAGAGTTTCTGCATTAGGTCCAGGGGGATTAACAAGAGAAAGAGCAGGCTTTGAAGTTCGTGACGTTCACCCTACACACTACGGAAGAATTTGTCCAATTGAGACACCAGAGGGTCCAAATATTGGATTAATTAACAGCCTATCAACTTATGCAAAAATAAATAAATATGGTTTCATTGAAAGTCCATATAAAAAAGTAAAAGATGGTATTGTTCAGGATAAAGTAGAATACCTATCTGCAATGGAAGAAACAAAATTTACTATAGCTCAAGCAAATACTAAACTTGATAAAAATGGAAAAATTACAGAAGAACTAGTTTCTTGCAGACAAAATTTAAACTTTCTCTTATCAAGACCAGATGTTATTGATTATATTGACGTATCACCAAAGCAACTTGTGTCAGTTGCTGCTTCATTAATTCCGTTCCTAGAAAATGATGACGCAAATAGAGCCTTAATGGGATCAAATATGATGAGACAGGCAGTTCCATTATTAAAACCTGAATCTCCACTTGTAGGCACAGGTATTGAGAGCGATGTTGCTCTAGACTCCGGTGTTACAATTGTTGCTAGAAGAGATGGTATTGTTGATAAAATTGATGGTAAAAGAATTGTAATTAAAGTAACTGAGGAAACCGATTTTAGTAAATCAGGTGTAGATATTTATAATCTTCAAAAATTTAAAAGATCAAACCAAAATACTTGTATTAATCAAAGACCACTTGTTAGAGTTGGCGATAAAGTTAAATCTGGAGATATCATTGCTGATGGTCCCTCAACAAAATTAGGTGAACTTGCTCTCGGAAAAAATGTTACGGTGGCATTTATGCCTTGGCAAGGTTATAATTTTGAAGACTCCATTTTAATTTCAGAAAGATGTGTTACTGATGACGTTTTTACGTCTGTTCATATTGTTGAGTATGAAATTATGGCAAGAGATACAAAACTTGGTGAGGAAGAAATAACAAGAGATATACCAAACGTTAATGAGGAAGCGTTAAAAAATCTTGACGAGTCAGGTATAGTTTATATTGGTGCAGAAGTGAATGCGGGCGATATTTTAGTTGGTAAAGTTACACCAAAAGGTGATTCAGCGTCTGGTCCAGAGGAAAAATTATTAAGATCAATTTTTGGTGAAAAAGCAATAGATGTTACTGATACTTCATTAAGAATGTCTAGAGGCTCTAGTGGTACAGTCGTAGACGTAAGAGTTTTCAATAGACATGGAATTGAAAAAGATGAAAGATCAATTACTATAGAAAGAGCAGAAATTGACCAAGTACAGCAAGATAAGATTGTAGAGGAGGAAATTTTAGAGAGAAGTATTAAGCAAAGAGCATCTCAATTTTTATCAGGCTCATCTTTAACTAAAAAAATCAAAGATTTTTCTGAAGGAACTAAGTTAGACTTCAATATAATCAACAAATTATCAATTAATGATGTGTTTAAAATAACAGTAGGTAATGCAAGTAATGAAGCAACATTAGCTCAATTAAAAGATCAATACAATAAAGCGAAACAAGACATAACAGAGAGATTTGAAGATAAAGTTTTAAAAATTAGAAGTGGTGACGATTTATTACCAAGTGTTATGAAAATGGTAAAAGTATTCGTTGCCATAAAAAGAAGATTAAGACCTGGTGATAAGATGTCAGGAAGACATGGAAACAAAGGAGTAGTTAGTAAAATCGTTCCTGTTGAAGATATGCCATATAGAGAAGATGGAAGACCAGTAGATATTGTATTAAATCCTCTAGGTGTCCCAAGTAGGATGAACGTCGGACAAATTTTAGAGACTCATTTGGGGTGGGCATGTAAAGAATTTGGTGAACAGGTTAAAAATATAGTTAACGAAAATAACAAAAAAATAGAAAGAACAGAAAAAATTGAAAAATTCTTAAAATCTGTTTACGGAGAAGAAATTTTCAATGAAAAAGTAGATAAATTAAGCAAGAGTGAATTTAAAGATCTTTGTGAAAATTTACAAAATGGTATAGCAATTTCAACGCCTGTTTTTGATGGTGCTAAAGAAAAAAATGTTACTGAGATGCTTGAGCTAGCGAATTTACCAGGTTCTGGACAAACTTACTTATGGGATGGAAGAACAGGAGAAAAATTTGATAGACCAGTTACTGTTGGAATAATCTACATGCTAAAACTTCATCACTTAGTTGAGGATAAAATTCATGCAAGATCTACTGGACCTTATAGTTTGGTTACACAACAACCACTTGGTGGTAAAGCACAATTAGGTGGTCAAAGATTTGGTGAAATGGAAGTGTGGGCCCTTGAAGCATATGGAGCATCATATACATTGCAAGAGATTTTGACTGTTAAATCTGATGATGTTGCAGGAAGAGTTAAAGTTTATGAGACTATTGTTAAAGGAGAAGAAAACTTTGAGTCTGGAATTCCAGAGTCATTTAACGTCTTAGTTAAAGAGATTAAATCATTAGCATTAAATGTGGAGCTAAATTAATGAAAAAAGAATTAACAGATCTATTTAAGGGCAGCGAAATTTCAGAAGCTCAAAATTTTAATAGCATTAAAATTTCACTTGCTAGTCCAGAGAAAATTAAATCTTGGACATTTGGTGAAATTAAAAAGCCTGAAACAATTAATTATAGAACATTTAGACCTGAAAAAGATGGTTTGTTCTGTGCAAGAATTTTTGGGCCAATAAAAGACTATGAGTGTTTATGCGGTAAGTATAAACGAATGAAATTTAGAGGAATTATATGTGAGAAATGTGGTGTTGAGGTTACAAAATCAAATGTAAGAAGAGAGAGAATGGGCCATATTAATCTTGCTACACCAGTAGCACATATTTGGTTTTTAAAGTCTCTTCCTAGCAGAATTGCTTTAGCAGTTGATATGAAATTAAAGGAAATAGAGAGGGTTCTTTATTTTGAAAACTTTATAGTAATAGAGCCAGGTTTAACTGGTTTACAAAAAAATCAACTTTTAAATGAGGAAGAATTAGCAAAATACCAAGATGAATTTGGTGAAGAGAGCTTTACAGCAGGTATTGGTGCCGAAGCTGTACTTGAAATGCTAAAAAATTTAGACTTAGAGTTAGAAAGAAAAAATCTTGTTAGCTTTATTAAAGAAACTAAATCAAAAGTTAACGAAGAAAGAGCAATTAAAAGATTGAAATTAATCGAGTCATTTATTGAAACTGGTCAAAAACCTGAGTGGATGATTATGACAGTAGTTCCAGTAATACCACCTGAATTAAGACCTTTAGTTCCGTTAGATGGTGGACGATTTGCTACTTCAGATCTCAACGATTTGTATAGAAGAGTAATTAATAGAAATAATAGATTAAAAAGATTAATGGATCTTAAAGCTCCAGATATCATTGTAAGAAATGAAAAAAGAATGCTTCAAGAGTCAGTAGATGCTTTATTTGATAACGGTAGAAGAGGTAGAGTAATAACAGGAACAGGTAAGAGACCACTTAAATCCCTCGCAGAAATGCTTAAAGGTAAACAGGGTAGATTTAGACAGAATCTTCTAGGTAAACGTGTTGATTATTCTGGAAGATCAGTAATCGTTGTTGGTCCAGATTTGAAACTACATGAGTGTGGCTTACCAAAAAAAATGGCTTTAGAATTATTTAAACCATTTTTATATGCAAGATTAAATAAATTAGGTTTAGCCTCAACAATTAAACAAGCTAAAAAATTAGTTGAAAAAGAAACTAATGCAGTTTGGGATGCTTTAGAATTAATTGTAAGAGAACATCCAGTACTTTTAAATAGAGCACCAACACTTCATAGACTTGGGGTTCAAGCATTTGAACCAAAATTAATTGAAGGAGATGCAATTGAATTACATCCTTTAACTTGTGCAGCATTTAACGCTGACTTCGATGGTGACCAAATGGCAGTTCATGTTCCATTAAGTTTAGAAGCACAATTAGAGGCAAGAATTTTAATGTTATCTACAAATAATATTCTTTCTCCATCAAATGGTAAACCAATTATTGTTCCAAGTCAGGATATGATTTTAGGTATATACTATCTTTCTCAAGAACCTATATCTGATAAACCAGCTGGTTACTTTACAAACTCAGATCAAATTGAATTTGCATTATCAACTGGCCAAATAAATGTACATAGCACTATTATTTCAAGATTTGAGACTGAAGACGAACAAGGTAATAAGAAAATAGAAAAATATACATCTACAGCAGGAAGATTTTTGTTGGCAAATCTGCTTCCTAAGAATAGTAATATCAAGTTCTCATTAATTGATAGATTATTACCTAAAAAAGTAGTTTCAGAAATAATTGATGTTGTGTTTAGATTTTGTGGTCAAAAAACAACTGTAATTTTCTGCGATAAACTTAAAGATTTAGGATTTAAACATGCGTTTAAAGCAGGAATTTCTTTTGGTAAAGATGATCTTATAATTCCTGCAAATAAAACTCAATTAATTGACGATACTAAGAAATTAATTGCAGATTATGAAACTCAATATGCTGAGGGTTTAATTACAAGAGGTGAAAAATACAATAAAGTTGTTGATGCTTGGTCTAAGTGTACAGACAAAGTTGCTGGCGAGATGATGAAAGGAATTTCAGCTACAGAAAAAACTGATGAAGGATTAAAAATAAATTCTGTATTCATGATGGCTGACAGTGGAGCAAGAGGATCTGCTGCTCAAATGAAACAACTAGCTGGAATGAGAGGTTTGATCGCTAAGCCGTCTGGGGAAATTATTGAAAGTCCAATAATCTCAAACTTTAAAGAGGGATTGACTGCTTTAGAGTATTTCAATTCAACACACGGAGCTAGAAAAGGATTAGCAGATACAGCTTTAAAAACAGCTAGTTCTGGATATTTAACAAGAAGACTATGTGATGTAGCTCAAGACTTAACAATAACTAAAGTTAAATGTGATGATCCTGGATTTATTGAGCTTTCTGAAATTTTAGAGGGTGGTAATGTTGTTGTAAGTTTATCTGAAAGAGCGTTAGGAAGAGTTACAGCGGCTGAAGTTAAAAACCCTATATCGGGTGAAATAATAATTAAAAAATCTGAAATGATTGATGAGGCTGGTTGTGATAAAATTGATGCTGCAGGTGTCAAATCAATAAAAGTCTATTCAGTAATGACATGTAGTTCAAAAGAAGGTGTTTGTTCTACTTGTTACGGTCGAGATTTATCAAGAGGTAAGATGGTTCATGTTGGAGAAGCTATTGGAATGATATCTGCTCAATCAATTGGTGAGCCAGGAACACAGTTAACAATGAGAACGTTCCACGTAGGAGGAACAGCTTCTGTTAAACAAGAGTCTCAAATAATAACAAAAAGCGATGGGACTTTAAAAATAATTAACTCAAATATTTTAGAGGACTCTAAAAAAAATTTGATAGTTATGGGAAGAAATACTCAACTCTCTATAGAGGATGACAAGGGAGTTCAGATAGCAGTTCATAAAGTTGCTTATGGATCAAGACTATTTTTCAATAATGGAGACAAAGTAAAAGCAAATACTAAAATCTGTGAATGGGATCCTTATACTACTCCAGTTATAGCAGAGAAAAGTGGTACAGCTAGTTATGTAGATTTAATTGATGGTGTTTCAATTCAAGAAACTACTGACGATGCAACAGGAATTTCCTCTAAAACAGTAATTGATTGGAGAGGTCAATCAAAAAGTACAGATTTAAAACCAAGAATAACTTTAAGAGATGATAAAGGAAATGTAATAAAAAAAGCTGATGACAATGAGGCCAGATATTATTTAGTACCAGATTCGATTTTATCAATTAAAGACGGTCAAAAAGTTTATGCAGGTGACGTAATTGCAAGATTACCTAAAGAAACTACTAAAACAAAGGATATTACTGGAGGTCTTCCAAGAGTAGCTGAGTTATTTGAAGCTAGAAAAGCTAAGGATAGTGCAATTATAGCAGAAAATGATGGTAGTGTTGTTTTTGGAAAAGAGGTAAGGGGTAAACAAAGGGTATCTATTGTTCCTGAAGATGGATCAGAACCTTCAAATTATTTAATTCCAAAAGGCAAACACATAAATTTTAACCCAGGTGAAAAAATTCAAAAAGGTGAATATTTGCTAGATGGACAGCCATTACCACATGATATTTTAAGAATTTTAGGTATAAAAGAATTAACAGAATATTTTGTAAACCAAGTTCAAGAAGTCTATAGATTACAGGGTGTAATAATAAATGATAAGCATATAGAAACTATTTTAAGACAAATGCTTAAGAAAGTTGAAGTTAAAGTATCAGGAGACTCAAGTTATTTACCTGGAGAAGTGGTTGATAGAATTAAGTTTGATAACACTAATGAAAAATTGGTTGCAGAAGGAAAAACACCGGCTGTTGGTGAAAGAGTATTAATGGGTATTACTAAAGCTTCACTTCAAACTGAATCATTTATTTCAGCTGCTTCGTTCCAAGAGACAACAAGAGTATTAACAGATGCTGCAATTAAAGGAAAAGTTGATCCATTAAATGGTTTAAAAGAGAACGTAATTGTTGGAAGGTTGGTTCCTGCAGGTACTGGTAACATTAAAAATAGATGGAACAATAAAGCTCTTGAGGATGATAATAATTTCTTAGCAGAGCAGGACAAAATAGAAGCTTCAGAACCTGAAGAAACACCAGCAAATCAGTAAAAAAATCGCCTAAAAATTGCAGTTTTAGTTTGACAAAGTGCTATTAATAAGTAATTTGGCGGTGTTTTTGGTTGGAATGTAGTACTTCTAACAGTGCTAAACGCTGCCATAAAATAACCTGTCAGTTATTTTCATCTAAAAATAAATAAATTAATTAATTAAAAATATTTATGCCAACTATTAACCAGTTGTTAAGAAAAAAAAGGGTAAAACCAGTAGCAAGGAACAAAGTTCCTGCTTTACAGAAACAACCTTTGAAGAGAGGTGTTTGTGTAAAAGTTTATACTACAACCCCTAAAAAACCTAATTCTGCATTAAGAAAAGTTGCTAGAGTTAGATTGTCAAATGGATTTGAAGTTACAGCATACATTCCTGGCGAAGGTCACAATCTTCAAGAACACTCAGTAGTTCTTATAAGAGGTGGCAGGGTAAAAGATTTACCAGGGGTTCGTTATCATATTTTAAGAGGCAATCTAGATACGCAAGGTGTTGCAAATAGAAAACAAAGAAGATCTTTATACGGAACAAAAAAGGGCAAATAATGTCTAGAAAAAAAACTCAACCGAAAAAAAATGTAGTTCCAGATCCAAAATTCAAATCAACTATTATTCCTAAATTAATCAACAATATTATGTATGACGGCAAAAGAGGTATTGCTGCTAAAATAGTTTATGACGCTATCGATAAAATTAAAACAAAAACTAAAGATGAACCGATTAATATTTTCAATGAAGCAATTAACAACATTAAACCAACTGTTGAAGTTAGATCTAGAAGAGTTGGTGGTGCAACTTATCAAGTTCCTGTTGAGGTAAAAAGTAAAAGAGCACAAGCGTTAGCAATTAGATGGTTAGTTGAGTCAGCAAGAAAAAGAAAAGATAAACACATGGCAGATAAAATTTTTAATGAGCTTTACGATGCTTATGAAAAAAAGGGTGCTGCAGTTAAAAAAAGAGAGGATGTACATAAAATGGCAGAGTCTAATAAGGCTTTTGCTCATTTCAGGTGGTAAAAAGATATGGCTAGAACTCATTCATTAGATAAATATAGAAACATTGGGATCATGGCCCATATAGATGCTGGTAAAACAACTACTACCGAAAGAGTTCTTTACTATACAGGTAAGAGCCATAAAATTGGTGAAGTGCATGATGGTGCTGCAACAATGGATTGGATGGAGCAAGAACAAGAAAGAGGAATTACAATTACCTCTGCAGCAACTACTTGTTTTTGGAATGATCACAGAATTAATATTATAGACACACCTGGTCACGTTGATTTTACCATTGAAGTAGAAAGATCTTTAAAAGTTTTAGATGGTGCTGTTGCTGTTTTTGATGGAGTTGCAGGTGTAGAGCCGCAATCCGAAACTGTATGGAGACAAGCTGATAAGTATAAAGTACCAAGAATTTGTTTTGTAAACAAATTAGACAGAACAGGTGCTGATTTCTTTAGATGTGTAGACATGATTAGAGATAGATTAGGTGCAAAACCTTTGGTTGTGCAAGTCCCTATAGGAGCTGAAGCCTCTTTATCAGGTGTAGTTGATCTTGTTAAAATGAAAGCTCAAGTTTGGAAAAATGAGGCACTAGGAGCTGAATGGGAATACAAAGAAATTCCAGAAGATTTAAAAGAAATTTCAGAAAAATACAGAACAGAATTAGTTGAAACAGCTGTAGAACAAGATGAAAAGCTAATGGAAGCCTATTTAAATGGTGATGAAATTAAAGAAGAAGATTTGGTCAAATGCATAAGAAAAGGAACTCTAAATTTCAGTTTTGTTCCAGTTTTGACAGGTTCAGCATTCAAAAACAAAGGTGTTCAGCCTTTGCTTGATGCTGTTGTTAATTATTTGCCAAGTCCTGTAGATATTGGATCTATCAAAGGAACTAAATTAGGTAGTGATGATGAGATGGAAATGAAATTTGAGGATAGTGTTCCATTTTCTGCTTTAGCTTTTAAAGTGGCTAACGATCCATTTGTCGGCTCACTAACTTTTATTAGAATCTATTCTGGTACAATCAAAACTGGTACTGCAGTCTTTAATTCTTCTAAAGAAAAAGAAGAAAGAGTTGGAAGAATGCTTTTAATGCATGCAAATTCTCGAGAAGATATTAAAGAGGCCAATGCAGGTGATATAGTTGCTTTAGCAGGATTAAAAAATACTATTACAGGACATACTTTATGTGACAAAGAAAATTCCGTTCTTCTTGAACCAATGGAGTTCCCTGATCCAGTAATTGAAATTGCAGTAGAACCAAAAACAAAAGCGGACCAAGAAAAAATGGGTGAAGCATTAGGCAGGCTAGCTAAGGAAGATCCTTCTTTTAGAGTTACTTCAGACGAAGAGTCAGGACAAACAATTATTAAAGGAATGGGTGAACTACACTTGGATATTATTGTTGATAGAATGAAAAGAGAATTTAAAGTAGAGGCCAATGTTGGAGCTCCACAAGTTGCTTATAGAGAAACTATAGAAGCTGCTTCAGAGGTTGAATACACTCACAAAAAACAAAGTGGTGGTGCTGGTCAATTTGCAAAAGTTAAGCTTTTAGTAGAGCCTCAAGAACCTGGCAAAGGTAGAGATGTAGAGAGCAAAATTAAAGGTGGTGCGATTCCAAAAGAATTTATCCCTGGTGTTGAAAAAGGAATAGAAACAGTTTCAGATTCTGGAATTTTAGCTGGATTTCCAATGATTGATTACAAAGTAACTATCTTAGATGGATTGCATCACGATGTTGACTCAAGTGTACTAGCATTTGAATTAGCAAGTAGAGCTTGCTTTAAAGAAGCTTGTACAAAAGGTGGACTAAAATTATTAGAGCCTGTAATGAGAGTTGAAGTAGTAACACCTGAAGACTACATGGGTGATGTTATAGGTGATTTAAATAGTAGAAGGGGTCAGATCAGCACTCAAGAGCAAAGAGGTAACGCAACCGTAATAACAGCAATGGTTCCTTTGGCTAACATGTTTGGTTATATAAATAATTTAAGATCAATGTCTCAAGGTAGAGCACAATATTCAATGTTTTTTGATCATTATTCAAAAGTACCACAAAATGTTCAAGACGAAGTTACTAAGAAGATTGCAGGTTAATCATGGAAAAACAGAATATAAGAATTAAATTAAGAGCATATGACAATAAAGTTCTAGATGCTTCCACAGAGGAGATTGTAAATACAGTAAAAAGAACTGGAGCAACAATTAAGGGACCAATACCATTACCCACTAGAATTGAAAGATATACAGTTTTAAGATCACCACATATAGACAAGAAAAGTAGAGAGCAATTTGAGTCAAGAACTCATAAAAGATTAATAGATATTATTGAACCAACACCACAAACTGTAGAGGCATTAATGAAACTAGATTTAGCTTCTGGTGTAGATGTGGAGATAAAAATTTAATTATGAGTGAGATAGCTTTAATAGGAAAGAAAATAGGCATGACGAGAGAGTTCTATAAATCTGGTCAATTAGTTCCTGTGACTGTACTTAAGGTCGAAAAAGCTAGAGTTATTCAGGTTATTGAAGAAGAAAAAAGAGGGTACAAGGCTGTTCAGCTTGGATATGGAAAAATTAAGAATTCAAAATTAACTAAAGCTATGAAGGGTGTTTTTGCTAAAAAAAATACTGAAGCTAAGAAAAAATTAAAAGAATTCAGAGTAAACGACACATCTGTTTACAAAGAAGGAAACGAGTTTGGTTTAGAAATATTTAAAGATATTAAATTTGTAGACACAAGATCAAAAACAATTGGTAAAGGTTTTGCAGGCGCTATGAAGAGACATAATTTTGGTGGTTTAAGAGCCAGTCATGGTGTTTCTATATCTCACAGAGCACATGGTTCAACAGGACATAGTCAAGATCCAGGAAAAGTTTTTAAAGGAAAAAAAATGGCTGGTCATATGGGAGATAAATTGAGAACTATGCTAAATATTGAAATTATAAAAACAGATTTAGAAAACGAGCTTCTTTATTTAAAAGGGTCAATTCCTGGTTCTAAAAATGCAGAGGTTATTGTTAAAAAATCTGTCAAAAACATCAGTAAAATGACTATTGGTGAGAAACATGCAGCTGCTGAAGAGGCTAAAAAAACACCTGAGAAAAAGAAAAAATAATGAAATTAGATAAAATTAGCATTGACGGAAAAAAAGATAGTATTGAAGTTTTAGATAAGATTTTTTCTGCTAAAATTAACCATAAATTAGTTAGCGCTGTTCTTTATAAAACAAATGCAAATTACAAAGGAAGACATGCCAAAACTAAACAACAAAATGAAGTAAAAGGACCAACTTCAAAAATATATGCTCAAAAAGGGACTGGTGGTGCAAGACATGCTAGTAGAAAAGCCCCTATATTTGTTGGTGGTGGTATTGCTCATGGACCTAAAGGTGAATTGGCATATAAAAAAAGAAAACTAAACAAAACTGAGAAAAAACAAAGCGTAGCTTCATTAATTACTGAAAAAAATAATAATAAAAATTTATTAATTTTAAATGACTTTAGTTCTGAAATTAAAAAAACAAAAGAGATGAACTCAATTATTAATAAACTTGAGATTACAAATTCACTAATAATTTTAGATAAAAATTCTAAAGAAAAAATTGAAAAATCTGTAAGAAATATTCCAAATGTTAAAGTTACAGATGTAAATCATTTTAGCGCTTACGATATTATTAAATTTAAAAAAGTTGTTTTCACAGAAAGTTCTGTAAAAGAACTAGAAAAGAGATATTCATAAAATGGAAAAAATTCACTTATACGACAAAATTCTTTCTCCAGTAGTTACTGAGAAATCTACTAATTTATCTGAACTTAATAAAATTGTTTTTAAAGTTCCGGATGGAGCAAATAAGAAAAATTTAAAAAAGAATATAGAAAAAATATTTAAAGTTAATGTGACTAAGATAAATATTATAAACAAACAAAACAGAACAAAAGTTACTAGAGGTAAAAAAGTAAAAGTATCTGGTTATAAAAAAGCAATAATAACTTTAAAAAAAGGTCAAAGTATTGATCTAACAACAGGAATTTAATAAATGGCATTAAAAACTTTTAAACCATACACAAAATCTACAAGAGGCACTATTTTAGTTGATAGAACTGGTTTATGGAAAGGTAAGCCATTCAAGACCTTAGTTTCACCTAAAAATGCGATGAAAGGTAGAAATAATAACGGTCATATTACCTCTATTAATAGAGCTGGTGGACATAAAAAAATGTATAGACATGTAGATTTTTATCGAAAAAAATTTGACATGGAAGCCACAGTTGAGAGAATTGAATATGATCCTAATAGATCATGTTACATTATGTTAGTTAAATTTGAGGATGGTACTCACTCATATTTCTTAGCACCACAAAAAATTAAAGTTGGAGATAAAGTTGAAAGCGGCTCTAAAAAGGAAATTAAAGTAGGTAATTGTATGCCATTGCAAGATATTCCAGTGGGTGTCAATATACATAATGTTGAGATACAGCCAGGCGGTGGTGGAAAAATTGCTAGAGCAGCTGGTTCATCAGTTACTATTAGTGGTCTAGATGGAAACTATAGTTTAATAAAATTAGCTTCAGGTGAAGTGAGAAAAATAGATTCAAGAGCTTTAGCTACAATTGGAATTTTAAGTAATCCAGATCAAAAAAATATTAAAATTGGAAAAGCAGGCAGATCAAGATGGTTAGGTAGAAGACCTCATACTAGAGGTGTTGTTAAAAACCCAGTTGATCACCCACACGGAGGTGGTGAAGGAAAATCTGCTGGAGGAAGACATCCAGTATCACCTACAGGACAATCTGCTAAAGGTTTAAAAACTCGAGATAATAAAAGAACAGATAAATTTATAGTTAAGAGAAGAAATAAGAGGAAGGATACTAAGTAATGGCTAGAGCAGTTTGGAAAGGACCGTTTGTAGAAGAAAGCTTAATGAAGAAAGTAGATAAGTATAAAGACGATCCAAAAAAAATTCCTATTAAAACTTGGTCAAGAAAATCTACAATTTTACCTGATTTTGTAGGTGTAAGTTTCCAAATTTATAATGGCAAAAAATTTATACCAATAACTGTTTCAGAAGATATGGTTGGACATAAATTAGGTGAATTTGCACCAACAAGAACGTTCTTTGGTCATACACCAGCTGATAAAAAAGCTAAACCAGCAACAGCAGAGAAGAAATAATTATGGGTAAGAAAAAGAAAATAGATAAATCTAACGAAAAAACAGTTAAGTCTGTTAATAACGGTATTAGATCAAGCGTCAGAAAGCTAAATCCAATACTAAAAAGTATTGTTGGTAAAAAAGTTGATGTTGCTATTAGAGATTTACAATTTTCAGAAAAAAGAGTTACTAGAGATGTTAGAAAAACTATCAGTTCAGCTGTAGCCAATGCTGAAAATAATTTTCAATACGATATTGATAAATTAATAGTTAAAGAAGCATATTGTGGAAAAAAAATAGTTATGAAAAGATTTAGACCAAGAGCAAAAGGAAGAGCGGCACCAATATTAAAACCTTGGTCAACTGTTACAATTATTTTATCAGAAGCAAAACAAATGGAGAAGCATGGGGCAAAAAGTTAATCCTGTAGGTTTTAGATTAGGTGTCAACAGAGGATGGGACTCTGTATGGTATGCTAAGAAAAAAGATTTTGGAAATTACCTAATCGAAGATTTTAAAATTAGGGAATATATCAAGAAAAATGTAATCAACTCTGGTGTATCTAAGGTAATGATCGAAAGAACATCTAATAAATGTTATGTTACAATCTATACTTCTAGACCTGGATTTGTTATTGGAAAAAAAGGAAGTGATATAGACAAAATTAAAAATAATCTTTCAAAATTTACAACAAATGAAGTTAATCTAAATATTAAAGAAGTTAAAAAACCTGAAACTAATGCTTATTTAGTAGCTGAAAACATAGCTCAGCAGCTTGTTAAAAGAATTTCTTATAGAAGAGCTATGAAAAGAGCAATGCAATCATGTATTAGACTCGGAGCAAAAGGAATTAAAGTTTCTGTAAGTGGAAGACTTGGCGGAAATGAAATAGCCAGAACAGAGTGGTTAAGAGATGGAAGCATTCCATCACATACTTTAAGAGCTGATATAGATTATGCAGAGGCAGAGGCTCTTACGACATATGGAATTATTGGTATCAAAGTTTGGATTTATAAAGGTGAAGTTTTTGCTAGAGAATTTAGCCAAGAAACTAACAAGGTAACCCCAAAGGAAGGTAAATAATAATGCTTCAACCAGTAAGAACAAAGTGGAGAAAAGCGCATAAAGGCAGAATTCACGGAACTGCTACTAGAGCAAGTACTATTAATTATGGTGCTTACGCTCTAAAAGCTTTACAGCCTGAAAGAGTTACTGGAAAACAGATTGAAGCTGCAAGAGTTGCTTTAACAAGACATATGAAAAGACAAGGAAGAGTTTGGACAAGAATATTTCCAAACATACCAGTTTCAAAAAAACCAATTGAAGTCAGAATGGGTAAAGGAAAAGGTTCACCCGAGTACTTCGCATGCAGAGTAAAACCAGGAAGAATATTATTTGAAGTTGATGGTGTTTCAGAACAAATTGCAAAAGAAGCTTTATACAAAGCATCAGCAAAATTACCTATTAAGACCAAAACAATTAAGAGATTTGCATAATGAAAAAACAAGAAATTAAAAAATTATCAAAGGACGAAATTGTGAAAAATATTGATAAACTCAAAAAAGATCTTTTTAATTTCAGATTTCAAAAAATGAATTCACAAGTAACAAACCCAGCTAAAATTGGAGAAACTAGAAAAACAATAGCAAGATTAAAAACAATTTTAAAAGGAAAAGCAAATGCCTAAAAAAATACTTACAGGTGTAGTTATAAGCGATAAACCAAATAAAACAGTTACTGTTATGGTAGAACGTAAATATTCTCACCCAGTTCTTAAAAAAGTAATCAGAGTTAGAAAAAACTATAATGCTCACGATGAAAATAATAAATTTAAAACTGGTGACAAAGTTTCAATTATTGAGAGCAAACCTTTTTCGAAAAATAAAAAATTTCAAGTTATGGAGAGTACAAAGTAATGATTGGTGTTCAAACAGAATTACAAGTTGCTGACAATACTGGTGCAAAAAGAATTGAGTGTATTAAAGTTCTAGGTGGATCAAAAAGAAGATATGCTAGTATTGGGGATACAATTGTGATTGCAGTTAAAGAGGCTATACCTAAAGGAAAAGTTAAAAAAGGATCTGTCCATAAAGCTGTTGTCGTAAGAGTTAAAAAGGGTATTCATAGAAATGATGGTTCTAAAGTAAGATTTGATAATAATGCTGCTGTGTTAGTTGATGATAAAGGAGAACCAGTTGGAACAAGAATTTTTGGTCCAGTTACAAGAGAATTAAGAAGCAGAGGTCAAATGAAAATTATTTCATTGGCACCGGAGGTTTTATAATGATTAAAAAAGGTTTGAAAGTAAGAGTTTTAACTGGAAAAGATAAAAAAAAAGAAGGAGAAGTTATTGAAATTGATAGAGCTAATAACAGAGCTAAAGTTAAAGAAATTAACATGGTTAAAAAACACGTAAAAACAACAAAAGAAAAAAAAGGTGGAATTTTTCCAAAGGAAAGCTTTATTCATATTTCTAACTTAAAACTAATTGATGAAAAAGCGGCAAAGAAAAAAGAGGTTAAAAAATAATGACACCAAGATTAAAAGAAATATTCAATAAAGAAATCCAGCCCGCACTTAAGGATCAATTTGGTTTCAAAAATCTTTATATGGCTCCAAGAATTGAAAAAGTTGTTTTAAATATGGGTCTTGGTTTAGATGCTACAGATTCTAAGATTTTAAAATCATGCGAAGAAGACATGGCTAAAATTACTGGACAAAAACCAGTTACAACAAAATTTAAAAAATCAGTAGCTAATTTTAAAACAAGAAAAGGATCAAATGCTGGTTTAAAGGTAACACTAAGAAAAAATAGAATGTACGAATTTTTAGATAGATTAGTGAATATAGCGTTACCAAGGATTAAAGATTTTAGAGGTTTATCACCAAAAGGATTTGATAAATTTGGTAATTATACATTTGGAATTAAAGAGCATATAATTTTTCCAGAAGTAAGTTTTGATAGAGCAGACAAAGTAAGAGGTTTAGATATAATAATAGTTATTAAAGCAATAAATAAAGAACATAGTTTTGCATTACTAGAAAAAATGAATTTTCCATTTATTAAAAAAGGAGATAATTAAACATGGCAAAGTTGAGCGCTGTTAATAAAAATAAAAAAAGAATTAAGCTTTCAGATAGGCTTTATAAAAAAAGACAAGCATTAAAGAAGATAGTAATGGATAAAAAGCTTCCATTAGAAGAAAGATTTAAAGCGCAACAAAAATTATCAAAACTGCCAAGAAACTCAGCTAAAACAAGAGTTATGAATAGATGTGAGATTACTGGAAGACCTCACGGTGTTTACAGAAAATTAAAGATTTCAAGAATTGCATTAAGACAATTAGGATTACAAGGAAAGATACCTGGCTTAGTTAAATCTAGCTGGTAGAAAGGAAAATTATGAGTTTAAGTGACCCAATAGGAGATATGATTGCAAGAGTGAAGAACGCTCAAGCTAGAAATCATAAAAAAGTTGAATTACCTTCGTCTAATTTTAAAACAAAAATTGCAGATATTCTTAAAAATGAGGGTTTTATAAAAGATTTTAAAGTAAGTTCTGAAGAAAAAAAACCAGTGCTATCATTAGAACTTAAGTATCATTCTGGTAATCCAGTAATTAGTGCTTTTGAAAGAGTATCAAAACCAGGTAGAAGAATTTTTTCATCTGCAGACAGTTTACCTAAAATAAATAATGGTTTAGGAATTGCTATTGTGTCGACACCAAAAGGTGTAATGACTGATATAGATGCAAGAAAACAAAAAGTCGGTGGCGAAATAATTTGTAAGGTATTTTAATGTCCAAAATAGGTAAAATAAACATATCGATCCCTGAAAAAGTTAAAGTTGCTTTAGCTGGAAATATTATAAATATTGAGGGACCTTTAGGAAAAAAATCAATTAATGTTGATCTAGATATGTTTAATTTAGATATAATTGAGGGAAAAGAAATATCCATTAAACCAAAGAAAGTAAATCAAAACTCAAAAAGACTTTGGGGTATGAATAGAAGTTTAATCAATAATGCTGTTATTGGATCCAGCAAAGGTTATGAAAAAACTTTAGAATTAGTAGGCGTAGGTTATAGAGCTGCCTTAAAAGGAAATCAGTTAAATTTACAATTAGGTTATAGTCACGACATCAATTTTGACATACCAGAAGGAATTAAAATTGCTGTCGAAAAACAAACAACATTAAAAATCACAGGCTCTGATAAACAGTTAGTTGGTGAAGTTGCATCTAAAATTAAAACATTAAGAAAAATCGAACCTTATAAAGGTAAAGGTGTTCGAGAAAAAGGTCAATATATCCTAAAAAAAGAAGGAAAGAAAAAGTAATGAAACTAAACACTAGTATCAGAAAAAGATTTAGAGTTAGCAACAAAGTTAAAAAAGTTGCTTCAAAAGATAGATTTAGATTAAGTATTTCAAGATCATCAAAAAATATTTCAGCTCAAATAATTGATGATACAAAAAATTTAACCTTGTTATCAGCTTCATCTGTAGAAAAAGATCTTAGATCAATAAATAAAATTAATAAAACTGAACTATCTAAATTGGTTGCTCAAAAATTAGCTAAAAAGGCACAAGAGAAAAAAATTACTAAAATTTACTTTGATAGAGGTTCTTACAAATATCACGGTAGAATTAAAGTTTTTGCAGAAACTTTAAGAGAAAACGGGATGGAATTTTAATTATGGAAAATATAAAAGACAAAAAAACTGACGATATATTAGAAAAACTAGTCCACATAAATCGTATTACTAAAGTTGTCAAGGGTGGAAGAAGATTTGGATTTTCAGCGCTTGTAGTAGTTGGAAATCAAGCAGGTAAAATTGGTATAGCTCACGCAAAGGCTAAACAAGTTCCTGATGCTATAAAAAAAGCAAATGAAATGGCAAGAAGAAAACTTACTCATATACCATTAAGAGAGGGCAGAACAATACATCATGACGTAAAGGCAAAAGATGGCTCGGGTAGAATAGTGCTAAGAGCAGCTTCTAAAGGCACAGGTATAATAGCAGGTGGTCCTGTTAGGGCAGTTTGTGAAGTTTTAGGAGTAAAAGATATTGTTGCAAAATCAATGGGAACATCTAATGCGCACAATGTTATCAGAGCTACAATGAAGGCGTTGATGAAACAGAGTTCACCAAAACAAATTTCAGCAATAAGAAATAAAAAAATTTCTGAAATAATAGAGAAAAGAGGATAATGATAACTTTGAATAGCAGAAATAAAATAAATAAACCAAAATTGAGAGTAGGTAGAGGAATAGGTTCTGGTAAAGGTAAAACCTCGGGTAGAGGTGTTAAAGGTCAAAAATCTAGATCTGGAGTAGCTATAAAAAGTTTTGAAGGTGGCCAAATGCCATTATATAGAAGATTGCCTAAAAGAGGTTTTAATCCAATTTATCAGAAAAGTATTGCTATATTAAATCTTGATAAAATCCAATCATATATAGATAAAAAAAATATTAATCCAAATGAAGTTTTAAATGCAGAATTACTTAAAAAACTTAAATTAATAAAAAAAAATTCAACAAAATTGAAAATTTTGGGAAAAGGAAAAGTTAAAGATAAAATTAATATTGAAGCTAACCTAGCCTCAAAATCGGCAATAGAAAAACTTGAAAAAATTGGTGGATCAATACAACTAAAAAAATAGTTTGTTAATATGAGTGCTTCATCTTCAACAAATGATTTAAAAAATAGGATAATCTTTACAATTTTAATTCTTGCAGTTTATAGGTTTGGAACCTTTGTACCTTTACCTGGTGTAGATCCTGAGCAATTGAAAATAATGATGGAAGGCAACCAAAAAGGATTGCTGGGTATGTTTAATGTATTTGCTGGTGGTGCGGTAAGCAGAATGGCAATTTTTGCATTAGGAATTATGCCTTACATTTCATCTGCAATTATTGTTCAACTTTTGACTGGTGTAACTGATTATTTTAAAAATTTAAAAGCACAAGGAGAAACGGGTAGAGCTAAAATTACTCAAATTACAAGATATGGAACGGTACTATTAGCAACGGTTCAAGGATATGGATTGTCAGTTGGTTTAGAGTCATCAGCTGATTTGGTTATTAATCCTGGTATCTTTTTTAAAGTAACTACAGTAACAACAATAGTAGCTGGTACAGTATTTTTAATGTGGCTTGGCGAGCAAATTACTCAAAGAGGTATAGGAAATGGAATCTCCTTGATTATTTTTGCTGGAATCGTTGCAGAAATTCCTAGAGCACTTGTAACAACTTTTGAATTAGGAAGGACTGGTGCAGTTTCAACTTTTATGATTTTAGCACTTTTTATTTTATTAATACTTACAATTTTATTTGTTGTATTTATGGAAAGAGCTTTAAGAAAAATTATAATAAACTATCCGAAAAGACAAATGGGTAACAAAATGTATGGCGGGGAGTCATCTCATCTACCATTGAAAATAAATCAAGCTGGAGTTATACCTGCTATTTTTGCATCAGCACTTTTATTATTACCTGTTACTTTTTCAAATTTTTCATTTTCTAATAACGACACATTTTTAAATTTGAGTTCTTTTTTTACACAAGGACAGCCTCTTTACATGTTGCTTTATGCATCTGGTATAATATTTTTTACATTTTTTTATACTTCTATAACTTTTAACCCAACTGAAACTGCCGAAAACCTCAGAAAGTATGGAGGATTTGTACCAGGTATTAGACCTGGTGAGAGTACAGCTTTATACATTGATAATATTTTAACAAAGTTAACAACCATTGGGGCTTTATATTTAACTCTAGTTTGTTTGATGCCAGAATTTTTAATTGCAAATTATCCAATACCTTTCTATTTAGGTGGAGCTTCTATTCTAATTGTTGTTGTAGTTGCTATTGATACAGTAACTCAAATTCAAACAAGATTAATGAGTTCTCAATACGAACAACTAATTAAAAAAACTAAATTTGGTAAGTAAGTGAATATTATTATATTTGGACCACCAGGTGCTGGAAAGGGTACTCAGTCTAAATATTTAGTAAAAAAATTAAATGCTTTCCAAATTTCAACAGGTGATCTCCTAAGAGAGGAAATTAGTAATAATTCGGATATAGGAAAAAGTATTATTAATGATATGAATGATGGAAAATTTGTTAGTGATGAAATAGTTAATAAACTTATTAAAAATATAATCTCAGATCCAAAAAAAAAAAATAAACTAATTTTTGATGGATATCCTCGATCACTTAGTCAAGCTAAGAATTTAAATTTACTACTTGAAAAATCAAATCAAAAAATAGATTTAATTTTATTTTTAAATGTTGATAAAGAAACAATAATTAAAAGAATAGAGAAGAGAAAGCTTATTGAAAATAGATCTGATGATGAAAAAAGCACTATATTAAAAAGGTATGATACCTTTATGAAAACAACTCAACCTGTTTTAAATTTTTACTCTGAGAATCCAAATTTTAAGGAGATCGATGGAAGTATGGAAATAGACGAAATAACCAGGAAAATAGACACTTTTATAAATGTTTAAGGCGTTGACTTTGACTAATCTTCTTATATAAAAGGCACAATTTATCACTAAAATTATGGCTCGTATCGCAGGTATAAACATTCCACAAAATAAACTTGTCCACGTAGGTTTAACTTATATTTATGGTATTGGTGATAAATTTTCTCATCAAATTTGTTCATCTTTGGAAATTCCAAAAGCAAAAAGAGTAAATGAACTAACAGACGAAGAGATTTTAAAAATTAGAGAGTACATAGATCAGAATTTTAAAGTCGAAGGTGATTTAAGGAGAGATTATTCATTAAGCATCAAAAGATTAATTGATTTAGCTTGTTATAGAGGAACACGACATAGAAAAAAGTTACCTGTGAGAGGGCAAAGAACCAGATGTAACGCAAGAACAAGAAAAGGGAAAGCAATTGCTATTGCAGGAAAAAAATTAACACCAACAAAAAAATAGTTATGGCTAAAACCAATAAAGTAGAGAGTAAAGATCAGAAGGTTGAAAAGTCTTCAAAAAAGATTGCAAAAAGCTCTTATTCAAAAAAAAGGAAAGTTAAGAAAAATATTTTAAATGGAATTGCTTATGTACAATCAACTTTTAATAACACAATTATATCTATTGCCGATACTAATGGTAATGTGGTGTCATGGGCATCTGCTGGACAAAAAGGTTTTAAGGGATCAAGAAAATCTACACCTTACGCTGCGCAGATAGCAGCCGATGCAGCTGCATCTAAAGCTCTTGAGTATGGAATGAAAACTTTATCTGTTGAAGTTAAAGGACCAGGTTCTGGAAGAGAAACTGCTTTAAGAGCACTTCAAGCTAGAGGATTTAAGATTTTGTCAATCAAAGATACTACACCTATGCCTCATAACGGAACTAGACCACCAAAAAAAAGGAGAGTTTAATGGAAGTCGAAAATGTAAATGTTAAAAATTGGAAATCATTGATTAAGCCATCAAAGTTAGATGTGCAAATTAGTGATGATCTCACTCATGCCAAGATAGTCGCTGAGCCACTTGAAAAAGGATATGGATTAACTTTAGGTAATTCTTTAAGAAGAATATTGCTTTCTTCTATAAGAGGCGCTGCTGTAACTTCTATTCAAATTGACGGGGTTTTACATGAGTTCACTTCAATTAAAGGTGTAAGAGAAGATGTTACTGACATTGTTTTAAATGTAAAATCTTTAGCATTAAAAAGTAATTCAGAGGGTACGAAAAAATTAATTTTAGATGCAAAAGGACCGGGTGAAGTTAAAGCATCAGATATAACTCCAGTTGCTGACGTTGAAATTCTTAACCCTGATTTAGTTATTTGTAATTTAGATGAAAACACTACTTTTCATATGGAAATGAATGTTAATACTGGAAAAGGATATGTTCCTGCGGAACTAAACAAACCTGAGGAGCCCCCTTTAGGATTAATAGCTATAGACTCACTTTATAGTCCAGTTAAAAAAGTTTCTTATTCAGTAAGTACAGCTAGAGAAGGTAAAGCATTAGATTATGATAAATTAATTATGGAAGTCGAAACTAATGGATCAATTTCTGCTGAAGATGCAGTAGCATACTCAGCTAGAATTTTCCAAGATCAATTAAAAATGTTTATAAATTTTGATGAGCCAGTTGAAGCTCCTGTAAAAGAAGTTTCTACGGAACCTGAATTTAATAAAAACTTATTAAGAAAAGTTGATGAGTTAGAGTTATCGGTCAGATCAATGAACTGCTTGAAAAATGACAATATTATTTATATTGGTGATTTGGTTCAAAAATCCGAAGGTGAAATGCTGAGAACACCTAATTTTGGAAGAAAATCACTTAATGAAATTAAAGAAGTTTTAACAGGTATGTCATTATATTTAGGAATGGAAATACCTAACTGGCCGCCTGATAACATTGCAGAAATGTCTAAGAAATTGGAGGAGTCAATTTAATGAGACATGGTTTAGCAAATAAAAAGTTAAATAGAACTTCAGAGCACAGAAAAGCACTTCTTAAAAACATGCTTAATTCCTTAATTAAGTATGAGCAGATTAAGACGACTTTACCAAAAGCTAAATTTTTAAAACCACAGGCAGATAAGATTATAACTTTAGGAAAAAAAGAAACACTTCAAACAACAAAAATGTTAGTTTCAAAACTACAGGACATTAAATCGGCTAATAAAGTTAAAAAAACTCTTTCTAAAAGATATCAGAATAGAAAAGGCGGCTACACAAGAATTATTAAGGCTGGATTTAGATACGGAGATAATGCTCCAATGGCAATAATTGAATTTGTTGAACGAGATGTTGATGCAAAGAGAGTTGATAAACCTAAAAAAGATACAACTAAAGAAACTCCTAAAACAGAAGATAAAAAACAAGTTACAGCTTAAATCTTAAATCATGAAAAAAAGTTACATCGTTGATTCAACGTGTAATGATATGCGTTTAGATAGATGGTTAAGATTAAAAATTGGAAAAATTCCTCAAAGCCTTTTAGAGAAGTATTTAAGAACAGGAAAAATAAAATTAAATAAAAAAAAAGTAAAAAGCTCTTTTAAAGTTAAATCAAAAGATAAGATACATACATTTAATATTGAATTTAAAGAGTCAATTCAGCAAAAAAAAATTAAGTTTTTGCCATCAAAAGAAATTATCAAATCAAATGAGGATCAAATTGTTGATAATAATGATAATTTTGTAGTTTTAAATAAAGCTTCAGGTATATCAGTGCAAGGTGGAACAAAATCTAAAAAAAATCTAGTAGATATATTTGCTAAAAGTGAAATTTTTGCAGGAACAAAACCTTATTCTGTACATAGATTAGATAAAGATACTTCTGGAGTTTTTATTATGGCTAAAAATAGAGAAAGTGCTCAATTGCTTACTTCTTTATTTAGACTAAGAAAGGTTCATAAAACCTATTTAGCTATATGCCAAGGTGAAATTAACAAAAAATCTGGCGTTTGGGATGATGACCTAATTAGATATGATGGTGATAAAAAAATAATAGAAAAAGCAAAAACAATCTTTAGAGTTATTGATAAAAATTCTGAAGCAAGTTTTATTGAATTGAAGCCTATAACTGGGAGAAAGCATCAGTTAAGAAAACAATTATATGCAATAGGGAATCCTATATTTGGAGATACAAAATATAAATTACCAAATTTCAATAAAGGAATTAACAAAAATTTAATGTTACATTCATATCAAATAAAATTTAAAATTGACGATGTAAAACATACCTATTCAGCATTGCTTCCCAATTATTTTAAACAACTTTTAAAATCTAAAAGACTTAGATTTTCAAATTTGAAATAAAATTTTTAACTAATTTATCACTTAGACTTGAGTAATCTTGATCTATTATTTTTTTTAAATTAGTAACTCCTTTATCTGAAATTCCACATGGTATAATTTTTTTGTAATTTTCTAATTCATTATTTATATTTATTGCAAAACCATGATAAGCAATCCATTTGCTAACTCTAATACCAATGGCAGCAATTTTTTTTACTTCATTTTTTTCTTTATGCCAAATGCCAATATTATTTTTATCTGGAAAAGTTTCTATTTTATAAAATCTTAAAGTTTCAATTATAGTATTTTCAATAATATTAACAAATTTTCTAATATCTTTTTTTTTTTTTAAATCTAAAACAAAATAACAAATTAATTGACCTGGGCCGTGATAGGTAATTTTACCACCTCTATTTGTCTTTAATAATTTAATAGATTTATCAATAATTTCATTTTCTTTATAGGAAGTGCCTGCTGTAAAAACCTCATTATGTTCCAACGTCCAAATTAACTCTTTACCCTTATTTTCGTGTAATTCTTTTAATCTTGTCTCCAACTCATTTATTGCATCAAAATAATTTATTGGTTTTATTGACTTTTTGATCTCAATGTTCATTTATAAATTGTATTATCTTTATTATGTATTAATAGTGCAAATCTAAATTATAGGTAGATTTATGTCTTTAACTAAAAAAACTAAAGATAAAAAAGTAAATTTTGAATTTAATAAAGAATATATAAGAGTTGTTACTAGCAAAATAGCTAATAATGACGCTCAATTTATTACAAATTCTTTTAATGAAATGCACCCTGCAGATGCTGCAGATATTATCGAGCATCTTAGTGATGGTGATAGAGAAAGTTTAATAAAATTAAATAATTTCAAAATTGATCCAGAGGTTTTTGTTGAATTAAATGAATCTATCCAATCAGAAATTATCACCTATTTATCTTCAGATTCCATTGTAAGTATCCTAAAAGGTTTAGAGTCAGATGATGCAATATCGATATTAGAAAATGTTCCTGAAGAGGATAAAAATGCAATTCTTAGTTCTTTACCTCCCAAAGATAGATTTGCTTTACTAGAAAGTTTAAGCTATCCAGAGGATACTGCTGCTAGACTTATGCAGCGTGAATTTACTGCTATACCAAGTAATTGGTCTGTAGGTCAAACAATTGACTATTTAAGGGAAAATAAAGATTTACCAGAGGAATTTTTAGAAATTTTTATTGTTAACGAAGATTTTAAACCAATTGGCACTGTACCCTCATCTAAAGTTTTAACAACACCACGTGATACAAAAATGGCTGCGATAATGTCTGAATCTCAATTATTAATTCCTGTTGAAATGGATAAAGAGGAAGTTGCTAACTTATTTGAAAATTACAATTTAAATTCAGCTGCTGTTGTAGACAAAAATAATAAATTAGTTGGCATGATTATGAACGATGATGTTCTTACAGTTTTGAAAGAAGAGGCTGAGGAGGATGCTTTAAGATTAGCAGGGGTAGGAGATGAAGAAATTACTGATGGAGTTGTAAAAAAAACCAAGAGAAGATTTAATTGGCTCCTACTAAACCTATTTACTGCATTTTTAGCTACTTGGTGCATTAGTTTATTTGGGGCAACAATTGAACAAATGGTTGTGTTAGCTTTTTTAATGCCAATTGTTGCTTCAATGGGTGGAAATGCTGGAATGCAGACACTTGCAGTAACAGTGAGAACTATAGCAACGAATGATCTGACACAAAATAATTTTTCGTCAAACGTATTCAAAGAATTTTCTATTGGTATTTTAAATGGAATTATTTTTGCAATTATAAGTGCTTTAATAGTACAGTTGTGGTTTCAAGATAGCATCCTTTCAATAATAATAGCAATATCAATGGTTCTAACAATGATCATAGCTGGATTATTTGGCATACTGGTCCCTTTTACTTTAAAAAAAATGAATATTGACCCAGCGATTGCATCTAGTGTTTTTGTGACAACAATTACAGACGTAATTGGTTTTGTTTCATTTTTAGGTGTAGGAGCATATTTTTTATAAAGTTATAAATTATCTATCAATCTTACATTGTTTAAATAATAAGCAATAAATAATTTTGAATTTTTTTTTGAAATTGAAATTTTAAGATCTTTTGTATTTCTTAACTCTAAATAATCGATTTTAATTTTATAATTATTTTTTAATTCTTTTTTTTGAAGTTTTAAAAAACTTGAAATATTTTTTTTATTTTTAATATTTTTTTTAATATTTTTTATTTTTTCATATATTTCTGACGCTATGTTTAAATCAGACCTATTTAAAAGAAAATTTCTTGATGATAGAGCAACTTTATTTTTATCACGAATAGTTTTACATGGAACTACCTTAGTTTTATATTTTTTTTCTAATAATTTTTTAACCAGATATAACTGTTGAAAATCCTTTTCTCCCATAAATATTTTCTGAGGGTTTACAATCTTAGTTAGTTTATCCATTACATCTAAAACACCTTCAAAATGACCCTTTCTTGATTTAGCACACAAAATAATATCTTTTTTAGCTAATTTAATTTTAGATTTTTTTTTATTTTTGAATATGTCCTCAAATTTTGGAACATAAACAAAATTTACTTTTTTACTTTTTTTTAAAATTTTTAAATCTTTTTTAATATTTCTTGGATAGGACTTTAAATCTTTTTTATTATTAAATTGCTTTGGATTTACAAAAATACTTACAATGGTTTTTTTACAAAGTTTATTTGATTTATTTATGAGTGATAAATGACCTTTATGTATTCCACCCATAGTTGGAACAAAACCAAGGTCATTAAATGGCCTTAATGATTTAAATAATGAGTTATTGTTTAATAAAATTTTCATTTGTATTAAATTATTTAATAAGTAAAACATTTAAATGATTAAACAAGCAATTATTCCTTTAGCCGGACTTGGAACTAGGTTACTACCTTTAACAAGTGTTTTTGCTAAAGAACTTCTACCTATTAATGGTAGGCCTGGTATCGAATATATTCTTGATGAATGTATTGATGCAGGTATTAAAGAAATTATATTTATCATTTCAAATAAAAAATTAATGATAAAAAAATATTTTTATAGTGATCAATTTTATAAAGCTATTATTAAAAAAAAAAAAGATCCTAGAATTATAAATGAATACAACAATATAGTTAAATATAAAAATAAAATAAAATTTGTATTTCAAAATGTTCCAAAGGGCACAGGCGATGCTGTTC
>CACKIQ010000005.1 GCA_902600245.1 uncultured Pelagibacteraceae bacterium
CCAAATCACCAAAAAAAGTTATTGGTCTTGATGGTTATGGTATAAAAATTACAAAACAGGAATTAATTTGATGAAAAAAAAATATTTAATTGTTGTAGCAGATTATTATAAAGATATTGCTGAAGGCTTAATAAAAAGTGCATTAAAAATAATTCCAAAAAAAAATATAATAAAAATTATTAAAGTGCCCGGTGCTTTTGAAATCCCAGTTACAATCTCAAAAAATTTAAAAAAATTTGATGGTTTTTTAGCCTTAGGGTGCGTAATCAAAGGTCAAACACCTCACTTTGATTTTATCTCTCAAGCAGCAACAGAAGCCATAATGGAATTATCTATAGATAGCAAAAAACCTATTGGAAATGGAATAATTACTTGTCTAAACATGCAACAAGCAAGAGCTAGAAAAAAAAAGGGTGCTGAAGCTGCAGAAGCTGTCGTTTCAGTTTTGTCTCAAAAATGAGAACTCATTATAATCCAAAAAATAATCCCAGAGTTATTATTATTCAGAAATTATACGGTAAATTTTATAATGAAGATGATGATTTAGATTTCCCAAAACATAGATTCAAAAAATTTATAAAAGATATTGTTTTAGGAACAATAGAAAGAAATGATCTTATTTTAGATGAAATAAACACTAAATTAGGAGATGAATTTGTATTTGAAAAATTGGATAAAGTTTTTCAAACAATTTTAAAAGCAGCAACTTATGAATTTATGTATAAACCAAACTTATCAATTAATATTATTATTAAAGAATATTTAAATTCATCCAATTTTTTTCTTGAAAACTCACAAACAAAATATCTTAATGCTTTATTAGATAATGTTGGAAAAAAATTAAGATCTAAAAATGCATGAATTTGAGCTGATAAAAAATTATTTTTCAAAAATAACTAAAAATAATAAATCTGCCCTTAACTTAAATGATGATGTTTTTTTTGATAAAAAAAGAGGTGTAGTTATATCTGTAGATACATATAATATTGGTACACATTTTCTTAATTTTAAATCACCTGATTTAGTAATAAAAAAAATATTAAGATCGTCCATTTCTGATTTAATTTGTAAGGGTGTAAAACCAAAGTTTTATTTTATTTCTGGTTCAGGCGATAAAAAAACATTTGCAAAAAACAATTTATACAAGATTTCAAAATCACTCAAATCAGAACAAAATAAATTTAATATAGCTTTGTGTGGTGGTGATACCACCTTTTCAAACAAATTAAGTTTCACAATTATTTCAATGGGATACTCTAATAAAATAATTTATCGTAATAAAGCTAAATCAAACGACAATATTTATGTTACAGGAAATTTGGGTGATAGTTATTTAGGTCTTAAAATATTAAATAATAACGTTAATATTAAAAAAAAAGATAAATTATATTTTATTAATAAATATTACAAACCAGAGTTACCTTTAAATTTGACAAAATATTTTCTTAAATTTGCTAACAGCTCCATTGATGTTTCTGATGGATTAATTAGTGATTTGTCAAAAATGATAAATAAACAAAATTTGTCTTTTCATTTATATGAAAAAAAAATACCTGTATCTAACAAACTGAACAGTTTGATTATTAATCAAAAACTAAATAAAATTAACCTGATTTCTAATGGAGATGATTATCAGGTTTTATTTACAGCTAATGTAAATAAAGCTAGAATCATTCAAAACTCATCAAAAACTACAGGAATTAAAATAACTAAAATTGGTAAAATTGTATCTGGCAAAGACAGATCAATGATATTTGATAAAAAAGGCTTGCAAATACAAGCTAAATCAAAAGGCTATATTCATCAGTTTTAGAAGTTAATCGTTGTCTTTTCTATCTTTTTTTGTATTGTGCGGGCTTAAAAATTAACAACCAACAACTTAAGGTTAATATGAGTGAAACAATCGAATCAATTTTACTATACACAATCGGAGCTGGTTTATTATCCATCGTTTATGGATTTTTAACAGGCAAGAATATTCTTAATGCAAGTGCAGGAAACGCTAAAATGCAAGACATTGCTTCAGCTATTCAAATTGGTGCAAAAGCATATTTAGCAAGACAATATAAAACTATTGCAATTGTTGGTGCTGTAGTCTTGGTAATAGTTAGTATTGCTTTTAGTCCATTGGTAGGACTTGGATATTTAATAGGTGCAGCGCTATCTGGAATTGCAGGTTACGTAGGAATGCTAGTTTCTGTGGAGGCAAATGTAAGAACGGCAGAAGCATCAAGAAAAGGTTTGGCTCAAGGTCTTTCAGTTGCTTTTAAATCGGGTGCTGTTACTGGAATGTTGGTTGCTGGTCTGGCGCTATTATCAATCGCTGTATATTACTATATACTTTTAAAATCTGGAGTCGATGAAAGAGAAATTGTAAACGCACTAGTCGCATTAGGTTTTGGTGCATCTTTGATTTCTATTTTTGCAAGGTTAGGTGGTGGAATTTTCACCAAAGGCGCAGATGTAGGTGCAGATTTAGTTGGAAAAGTTGAAGCAGGAATTCCTGAGGATGATCCAAGAAATCCAGCTGTTATTGCAGATAATGTTGGTGACAACGTTGGAGACTGTGCAGGGATGGCTGCTGATTTGTTTGAAACTTATGCAGTTACAATCGTTGCTACAATGGTCTTATCGTCAATTTTCTTTGTTGGGGATTTGAATATGATGATTTACCCTCTAACAATTGGTGCAGCATGTTTAATTACATCAATTATTGGAACATTTTTTGTGAAACTTGGAAGAAATAATAATGTAATGAATGCGTTATACAAAGGATTTATTGTATCTGCAGTAGCATCTTTGCTTATCTTATGGCCAGTCACAGATCATGTAATTGGTTTTTCACAAGAATACACAATTAATGATAAAACATTCAATGGAAAAGATTTATATTACTGTGGTGTAATAGGTCTTGTAATAACTGGTTTATTAATTTGGATTACCGAATATTATACAGGTACAGGTTATAGACCTGTAAAATCCGTTGCTCTTTCATCTACAACTGGTCATGGTACAAATGTAATTCAAGGGCTTGCAGTTTCTATGGAAGCGACTGCAATACCTGCTTTGATAATTGTTGCTGGTATTCTAATAACAAATACTATTGCTGGCCTTTTTGGTATAGCTATTGCTGTTACAACCATGTTAGCTTTAGCAGGTATGGTTGTAGCTCTTGATGCTTATGGACCAGTTACTGATAATGCTGGTGGAATAGCAGAAATGTCAAATCTTGATAAGAAAGTAAGAAAAACTACAGATGCTTTAGATGCCGTTGGAAATACAACAAAAGCAGTAACTAAAGGTTATGCAATTGGTTCAGCTGGTCTTGGAGCTCTAGTATTATTTGCAGCTTACACAGAAGATATAAAACATTTTTCGAAAGAGGCTGGTTCTGCGCTTGAGGGTATTGTTGTAACTTTTGATTTATCAAATCCATATGTTGTTGTTGGGTTGCTCATTGGAGGTATGCTACCTTATCTGTTTGGATCAATGGGTATGCAAGCAGTTGGTAGAGCTGGTGGAGCTGTGGTAGTAGAAGTTAGAAGACAATTTAAGAAATTTCCTGGAATTATGAAAAGAAAACAAAAACCTGATTATGCCAAATTGGTTGACTTACTAACTGTAGCAGCAATTAAAGAAATGATTATACCATCTTTACTTCCAGTACTTTCGCCGGTTGTTTTATATTTCATTATTTTGTCAATAGGAGGCCAGGTAGCAGCTTTAGCTTCAGTTGGTGCTATGCTTCTTGGTGTAATTATTACTGGATTATTTGTTGCTGTATCAATGACAGCTGGAGGTGGAGCTTGGGATAATGCTAAAAAATATATCGAAGATGGTAATCACGGTGGTAAAGGATCTGAAGCACATAAAGCTGCTGTTACCGGAGACACTGTAGGTGATCCATATAAAGATACAGCCGGTCCAGCTGTCAACCCAATGATAAAAATTACAAATATCGTAGCTTTACTTTTATTAGCTGTTATCGCTGGGTAATTGCTTTTCTTTTTTTGGCCCTCTGTCCCAGAGGGTCATTAATTTTCTGTCTCATACTTGACATAAAATCATATATAAATGAGTTCTTTCTAAATCCTGATTCTGTTGTTGCTTCAACAATTTTAATATTTTCCATATCATCAATGTTATAAAATTGTTTTTTTTTTAAAATACCATAATCGTCTATTTCTAAAACTAAAACATCATTTTTAAATATTTTCATCCTACCTAAATTTTTCAATTTAGACTGGGTTTGTTTTCGTTCGATGTATATCCAAACGTCATTATCAAATTTACTTTTAGTTGATGGATTACCTAATATTTTTTTAATATCATTTGTATTGCTTTCAGAGACTATCAATTCTTTTTGTTTTTTTTCCAAAAAAGGAACACCATGATGTTTTACCACAGGCTTAAATGAGCAATTTGAAACTATAAAAAATAATATAATTATATATAATAATTTATTCATGAAAGAAAATTATATACATCTTTATAACAATTTAATTAATTACACTAGAAATAAAGATTTATATAAAAACCTTAATAGAGAAGATAATTTTGCTGATAGATTGACACTTTTTTTGCTCCATTTCTCTTTTTTTTTAAAAAATTTTAAAAGTGAAGAAAACAAGAATATTTTACAAGAAATTTATGATTTTAATTTTAGACAACTTGAATTAAGTATAAGAGAAATTGGGTATGGAGATCAATCAATTAACAAAAAAATGAAAGATTACATTAATCTTTTTCATTCTATGGTTTCAGAAATTCATTTTTGGAATGATTTGACAAAGACTGAAAAATTAAAAAAAATTTCAATATTTTTAAGTGATTTTGAAAATAAGCAAGAATTACTTAATTATTTTAATGATTTTGACTTAAATTTATCAAAAAAAACTTTGAATTCTTACTTAAAAAGTGTAAGTAACCCATAATTATGGCTGTACCAAAACGTAAACAAACACCGTCTAGAACTGGAATGCGAAGAGCTCAAACCATGAAATTCTCAACTAAAAATATTGTTGAGGATAAAAAATCTGGTGAATATAGGCTTTCTCATCATCTTGATCTTAAAACTGGAATGTACAAGGGTAGACAAGTTTTAGACCCAAAAGAATAGTATATATTATCAGTAATGTCTGATTTGATTAAAATTGCAGTTGATGCAATGGGTGGTGATGGTTCACCAAAAAAAATAATTGATGGAATTATTTATAATCACTCAATAAATAAAAAAAATTTTTTTAAAATTTTTGGTGATAAAAAAAAAATTGATCCTTTAATTAATAAAAAAATATCTTCTGAGTTTTTTGAAATAATTCATACAGAAAAAAAAATTGAAAGCACTGATAGTCCTTTAGAAGGTGCTAAAAGAGGTAAGGAAACAAGCATGTGGCTTGCCATTCAGAGTGTTAAAGACAAAGAGGCTGATATAGTAATTTCAGCTGGAAATACTGGAGCTCTATTAGTTGTTTCGAAATTAAATTTAAAAATGATTGAAAATATTGATAAACCAGCGTTATCTGCGTTATGGCCAAACAAAAAAGGAATGAGCGTTGTTTTAGATTTAGGAGCTAATATTGAGTGTAGCTCAAAGAATTTATTAGATTTTTCTATAATGGGAGCTTCTTTATATACGTCACTTTACCCTAACGATAAACCAAATGTAGCATTATTAAATATTGGTTCAGAAGAATTAAAAGGAAATGAGACTATTAAAGAAACCTATCAATTATTAAATGACAAAAAGTCAAATAATTATAATTTTGCAGGCTACATTGAGGGCAATCATTTAATGGATGGTGAAGTAAACGTTATTGTTTCAGATGGTTTCACTGGAAATGTTGCATTAAAAACTGCTGAAGGGACAGCAAATTTTATAACAAGTGAGCTTAAAAGTGCTATGACTGGTTCATTTTTAGGAAAAATTTCAGCTTTATTAAATATTTCAAATTTAAAAAAATTTAAAAAAAGACTAGATCCAAGATTATATAATGGTGCTATTTTTATTGGATTAGACTCACCAGTAGTTAAAAGTCACGGTGGTACAGATCACATTGGTTTTTCAAATTCATTAGATGTTTGTAATAGAATTGTAAAAGGAAATTTGATAGAAAAGATAAAACAAAATATTTAATATGAGAATTAATTTAACTAAAAAAGACTTAGTTAATTTGGTTTATATGCAGCTTGGTTTTTCAAAGCAAATATCAGAAAATTTAATAGAGGATTTTCTATCAACTATTGTGTCTAATATTAAAAATGAAAAAAAACTAAAATTATCAAAATTTGGTACTTTTTCTATAAGACAAAAAAAATCTAGAATTGGAAGAAACCCTAAAACTAAAGAAACAAAAATAATCTCTAGCAGAGATGTTGTGTTGTTTAAACCATCAAAAGAATTTAAAGAATTTGTCAACTTTAAAGACAATGGATAAATCAGATAGTGCTTATAAGACAATAGGTGAAGTTGCAAAAATATTAAATCTTAAATCAAACAACAAAGGGGGTTTGTCGACACATGTTATAAGATTTTGGGAAACTCAATTTAAGCAAATTAAACCAAAGATATTAAATTCAAATAGAAGATATTATGATGAGAAAACAATAAATCTTCTAAAAAAAGTTAAGTTTTTACTTAAAGATCAAGGTATGACTATAAATGGGGTAAAAAAAATATTAAATAATGAAGATACTTTAAAGCTTGACGAAATTGCAGATAAATCTATAAGGACTGAAAATTTAAGAAACAAGTTAATAAAAATTTCAAATAAATTAAAAGAATTAAAAGATGGCAAAAAAAAAACACACGTTAAAGTAAGAATGGTTCCTGAGGCGAAACCAGATAGCCCATATTTCTATTATGTAAAAAAACCTGCAGGAGGTGAGAAAGCTAAAGTAAAACTTTCAGCAAAAAAAAATACAACCCTGATACAAGAAAACATGAAATGTTTGTAGAAAAAAAGCTTCCACCACATAGTAAATAATTATTTTTTCTTAAAGTTTCTTTTTTCATAATCAATATAGGATAAAATCATATTTCTCCATATTCGATTAGTAATTTTAGGATCAATTTTAAGTTTTTTAGATTTTGAGTGAATTTTTTTAAGTATAAAACTAATACGTTTTTTATCTACTATCTCTTTTTTAAATTCTTTAAGTTTTAAAACCTCTTTTACTAGATTTGTTCTATATTTAATCATGAATAATAACTTATTATCTAACTTATCTAATTTAGATCTTATTATTTCTAATTTTTTTTTGTTTTTAGGCGACATTTAATTTATTGGTTTAATTAATAATTATTATATTTATCTATTCATGTACAGTCTGAATTATTCTTTAAATTCTCAATTGAGAAAATGGATGATTACTTTATTGATCATGATGATACTCATTATATTAGTGGGTGGTCTTACTAGATTAACTGACTCTGGATTGTCCATTACAACCTGGGAACTTTTTGTTGGTACGTTGCCTCCATTAACAAACGCAAAATGGATAGAATATTTTGAACTTTATAAAAAAATACCTGAATTTAATGAGCAAAATTTTAATATGACTTTAAATGAATTTAAATTTATTTTTTGGTGGGAATGGGCACATCGTCAACTAGGTAGATTAATTGGTTTAACAGTTCTTTTGCCGATGATCTATTTTTCACTAAAGAATGGTTTTTGGATTTTAAAAGAATACTCAATAATTTTTTTATTAGTCTGTTTTCAAGGATTTATTGGATGGTATATGGTTTCAAGTGGGCTTGTTGGAAGAGTTGATGTTAGCCATTATAGGTTATCGCTACATTTATTTACAGCATTTGTTATTTTATCTATAGTTTTTTGGAAATATTTAAAATTAACTGATGTAAAAATAAATCATATCAATAGTAAGTTAACGTCAATTAAACTTTTTCTTTTATTATTGTTTTTACAATTAATAATTGGAGCATTTGTTTCCGGCATGGATGCAGGGAAAATTTATAATACTTGGCCTTTAATGGGATCCTCGTTTTTTCCTGACGATAGTGTATTCTCTGATCTTTTTAATATTTCTGTATTTGATGATCAATCTCTTGTTCAATTTATTCACAGAAATTTAGCATATTTAATTGTTACTTTGTATTTTTACATACTTTATTTTGTTTTAAAAAAAGGAAATACAAATTTAAGAACCCCAGTTTTTATTATTGGAATAACATTATTGTTTCAAATATTATTGGGAATTCTTACAATTTTAACTGGTGTAAAAATGCTTTATGCATCACTACACCAGATAAACTCTATTTTAATTATACTTTCAACTTTGTATTTTCTTTATATTTCAAAACATAAAGAAACTATTTATTAGTTTCTACTTCCAGACATTAAAACCTCAAATTAGCTGACAGCTTTTAAATTTCCCTTCGAAGATTTATTTAATGCTTGGTCTAAATCCTCAATAATATCATCAATATGTTCAATGCCGATACAAAGTCTTACATAACTTTGAGTAACACCTGATGCAGCTAATTCTTTCTCATTTAATTGACTATGTGTTGTGCTTGCCGGGTGAATTGCTAAACTTCTAGCATCACCAATATTAGCAACATGATAGAACATCTTTAAAGACTCAATAAATTTTTTACCAGCCTCAATTCCACCTTTAAGTTCAATACCAATCATTGGTCCTTTTCCACCTTTTAGATATTTTTTTGCTCTATCAGCAATAGGTCTGTCGTGTTCAGTAGAGTATATAACTTTTGTTACTTCTTTATGTTTTTTTAGGAAATCAACTACGTACTCAGCATTAGCACAATGTTGTCTCATTCTTAAAGCGACTGTTTCAAGTCCTTGAATTATTGCAAAAGCATTATCTGGAGCCAGAGCTGATCCTAAGTCTCTTAACAAACAGACCCTTGCTCTAACTGCAAATGGTACATTTGCACCAGTTAGTTCTGGCACAGCTTTTCCCCAGATAACATTGTTATAACTCGCATCTGGCTCATTAAATAGTGGTTGTCTTTTTGGGTCAGCTGTCCAATCAAAATTACCACTATCAACTATACTTCCTGCAACTGCTGTACCATGTCCACCTATATATTTTGTAAGTGAGTGAATTACTACTGCAGCTCCATGTTCAATCGGTCTACATATTACAGGTGCAGCTGTGTTATCCATTATTAGCGGGATGTTATATTTTCTTCCAATGTCAGAAACTTCTTTTATTGGAAATACCCTTAAGTATGGATTAGGTAAGGTTTCACCATAAAAAGCTCTAGTTTTATTATCTATTAACTTTTCAAAATTTTCAGGATTACTTGGATCTGCATATCTTATCTCTATGCCAAGTTTGCTAAGTGTATGTGTGAATAAAGATACTGTACCACCGTAAAGATCCGTTGAGCTTACTATATTATCACCGGCTTGGGCTACATTTAATACAGCAAACGTTGAAGCAGTTTGACCTGAGGATACAGTTACACATGATAGACCTCCTTCAAGAGCAGCAACTCTTTTTTCCAGAACATCATTTGTAGGGTTCATTATACGTGTATAGATGTTACCAAATTCTTTAAGAGCAAAAAGGTTAGCAGCATGTTCTGTGTTGTTAAATTGGTATGATGTTGTTCTATAAATTGGAACAGCTACAGCATTCGTTGCTGGATCACTCCTATAGTCACCACCATGTATGGCAATAGTTTCAGGGTTATTTCTTTTTTTTGTCATTTTACTCCTTTTTTAGTGCTTCAACATTATGTTAGGCGCACAATACAGTTCAAATACCTACCGATTATAATAATTTAATGAAGTTTCCCTTTTAGCAGTTATAAGCCCGCAATAGGATCAAATCGGCTCTTAATAATTAGCAGAATAGTACTATTTTGCAAGGTAAATATAAAATTGACTTTGAATTATTTAATAGTATTAATCCTCGCACAATGACTAAATTTGTAAAAAAAGATCAGGTAACATCATCATGGTATGAAATTGACGCTAAAAATGCTGTTGTTGGTAGATTGGCAACAATTGTGTCCAATATCATAAGAGGAAAGAATAAAACTACATATACACCTCATATGGATGATGGTGATTTTGTTGTAGTTAAAAATATTGAACAAGCAAAATTTACTGGAAAAAAATTTCAAGATAAAAAATATTACAGACATACTGGCCATCCAGGTGGAATTAAAGTTACAACGCCAGAAAAACTTCATGAAAAAAAACCTGCAGAAACTTTAAAAATGGCTGTTAAAAGAATGTTACCAGGTGGGGTACTGGGCAGAAAACAATTAACAAAATTAAAAATATATGCAGGTAATGAGCATCCACATTCTGCACAAAATCCCACTGTAATAGAGTTAGATAAATTAAATAGTAAAAATATAGCTAGAAACTAAGATGGAAAATACTCAATCAACATCAAAATCTCCAAAATTAAAATTAGATTTTAAAGATAGTAAATACGCTACTGGTAGAAGAAAAACATCAATTGCTAAAGTTTGGTTAAAAAAAGGTTCTGGTAAAATTTATGTAAATGGTAAATTATTTAGTGATTATTTTGCTGACGAAACTCATAAAATGCAAATTACAAGACCTTTTGAGATTATTAATCAGGCCACCGATTACGATGTGAGATGCAGTGTAAAAGGAGGAGGACCCACAGGCCAAGCAGGGGCTATGGTTCACGGTATTTCAAAAGCTTTAGTGTTATTTGACGAAAATCTAAAAGCGACCTTAAAAACAGAGAAACTTACTACCAGAGACTCAAGAGCAGTTGAAAGAAAAAAACCTGGTAGAAGAAAAGCTAGAAGAAGCTTCCAATTCTCTAAAAGATAATTTTTTTTTAATTTTTAACTGTTATAATAAAAAATGCCTAAGCTTAACGCATTAGTTGCTGGATCAACTGGATATATTGGTGTTCAATTAATTAAATTATTAGTTAAACACAAATATATAAATATTAAATACCTTTGTGGAAATTCTTCTGTGGGTAAACATGTTAAATTTTATGATAAATCTTTATCTAAATATAAATTACCAAAAATTTTAAAATTTAATAAAAAATTATTAAAAGATGTTAATGTTATTTTTACAGCACTTCCAAATGGAGAAGCACAGGATATATCTAAATATTTAAGTAAAAATCACACTCTAATTGATCTTGCTGCAGATTTTAGACTAGAAAAAGCTTCTGATTATTTAAAGTGGTATAAACAAAAACATCGTGCAACTAATTTAATAAAGAAAAGTATCTATTTGCTTCCTGAAATAAATCGAAAAGAAATTAAAAAGTATAATATAATTTCATGCCCAGGATGTTATCCAACATCAATATTGCTACCTCTATTTCCTTTATTTAAGAAAAATTTAATTAAATTAAATAATATTATAATTGATTCAAAATCTGGATATTCAGGCGCTGGTAGAGGAGTTCACAAAAAATTTAAAGATAAAAATTTATATGAATCTTTAAGTGCATATGGGGTCGGTTTTCATCGTCATAATTCTGAAATAGACCAAATGTTAAGAAAATGCACTAAGAAAAAATTTCAATTTAGTTTTACTCCTCACTTATCACCAATGTTCAGAGGTATTCTAAGTACTATATATGTTGATTTAGAAAATAATATTTCACAAACAAAAGTATTAAAAACTTTAATTAGTTTTTATAAAAACGAAAGTTTTGTAAAAATATTAAAGTCTGGCACATTGTTAAGCACAAATGACGTAATAAATACTAACAATTGTCATATTTCAGTGTGCAAATCTAAATATAGCAGTAAAATAATCATTTTATCTGCTATTGATAATTTGATTAAGGGTGGAGCAGGTCAAGCTGTACAAAATCTGAATAATAAATTTAATTTTTCTGAAACGACTGGATTAAAATGAGAAAATTTATAATAATTTTATATACTTTAATGTTAACAAATTGTTCATTAAACAAAGATTCTCAATATTGGACAGAAAATTCTATTGAAAGTAAAACTAATCAAAAAAAATTAAATGCAATATTAAAAAAGTCAGACGATATAACATCAATGACATTAGAGGAATTTGAGATTTATATAGATGACTATACAAAAAAAGTAAATATCCAGATATAAGCAAATGAGTAAAATAATTAATATTGCAGTAGTAGGACTTGGTCAAGTTGGTAATTATTTACTAAATGAACTAAATACAAAAAAGAAAGATATAGAGCTTAAAACAGGTAAGAAAATTAATGTGGTGGCTGTTTCCGCTAGAAATATTAATAAAAAAAGAAAATTCAAAGTTAATAAAAAAATATTTTACAAAAATCCTTTAGAAATTTTTAAGAAAAATAATATTGATATATTATTTGAAGCTATAGGTTTATCAGATGGAATTTCTAAAAAAGTTGTAGAAACTGCTTTAAAAAACAAAATTCATGTTATTACACCTAATAAAGCTTTAATCTCAAAATATGGTAATGAGTTAGCAAAACTTGCAGAAAAAAATAAAGTTAATTTAGAATTTGAAGCATCAGTAGCTGGTGGTATCCCAATATTAAGATCAATTAAAGAAGGATTAGCAACAAACAAAATATCAAAAATTTATGGAATTTTGAACGGTACTTCAAATTACATTTTATCTGAAATGGAAAATTCAAATGAAAATTTTGCAGATGTTTTAACAAAAGCACAGATGCTTGGTTATGCCGAACCTGGTAATCCAAAATTAGACCTAAATGGTTTTGATGCATTTGCCAAAGTAAGAATTTTGTCTGCATTAGCCTTTAATAGTAAAATTTCTAAACATAAATGTTTAATGGAAGGAATAGAAAAAATTGAATTAAAAGATATTAAAATTGCTAATCAATTAGATTTAAGAATAAAGCTACTGGGAATTTCTGAGTTAAAGAATAATCATCTTTTTGAAACCGTTCATCCATGTTTAGTTAGTAAAAAATCTTATATTGGTAATGTAAACGGTGTGATGAATGCAGTTATTCTTCAAGGTAAACCAGTTGGAGAAAGTGTTTTACAAGGGGAGGGAGCTGGACCAGGTCCTACTTCTTCATCATTGCTTTCTGATTTATTATCAATTTTGCGAGGAAATATAAAAAAACCTTTTGGTGTTAGTGTTTCTAAGCTCAAATCTTTAAAACCATATAATTACAATAATTATGTTAATTCATTATATTTGAGGTTCGAAGTAAAAGATAAGCCTGGTGTATTATCTAAAATAACTAACCGTTTAGCTAAATATAAAATTTCAGTTAAAAGGCTAATACAGACACCTGATAAAAAAAATAATAAAGCAACAATTGTTATTATTACTCATAAAACAACTGATAATAATATTCATAACTGCTTATCTATTTTCAAGAAAAATAAAAATATTCTAAAAACACCAACATTAATTAGATTGCTTGGTTAATGGAAATTTATTTAAAACTTTTTGAAGTTTTATTTCCAGTATTCTTAATAGTAGGACTTGGATATCATTTAGGTAAAAAAAATCCAGATTTTGATACATCATTTATAACTACATACGCTGGTAATTTTGGTACGCCAGCATTAGTAATTTTTGCAATTACGGCAGGTGGTGTTACTTTTGAAGTATTTAAAGAGTATTTTGGTTACTCAATAATTCTATTAAGTCTGTTTAGCGTTGTTGGATTAATTTTTCTTATACTAATGAAAAAAGATTATATTCGAGAATTACCTACATTTATTTTACCAAATACAGGCAATATGGGTATTCCAATATGCTTATTTGCTTATGGCGAATTAGGAATGGGGATAGCTGCAGCAATTTCATCTCTAATTGTTTTACTGCATTTTACACTAAACATATTCTTAGCAAAACGTTCTTTTGATTTTAAAATTATATTAAAGAGTCCATCTTTTTATGCAATTTTAATAACAGTTATTTTTTTATATTTTGAAATACCGTTTCCTCAATTTGTATTAAATACTGTAATGCTTTTAGCCTACGGTATGATTGTTATGATATTAATGTCTCTTGGAGTAGCTCTTACTCAAATGAAAGTATTTTCTCTCAAAGATGCATTAATAACATCTTTTGGAAGAGTAATACTTGGACCAATTATTGGATTTGCTGTTATAAAATTTTTTAATTTATCTGGAATACCAGCAGGTGTATTGTTAATACAATCGTGTATGCCAAGTGCAATTTTATGTTATTTGGTTGCCCACATGTACTCTCCTAAAGAAATTGTGGATAATATTTCTAGCACGATTGTAGTATCTACAGTCATGTCATTATTTACTATCCCAATTACATTATTCTTTGCTTTAAAATACTTCTATTAAGAGATATCCTTCTTTCATGAAGGCTATAATTTTAAATGCTACTGCCTGGATGATTGTTCCAGTCATGGATGCATTTGCCAAGTATTTAAGTTCTTCAATGGACGTTCTTCAAATTACATGGGCCAGGTATTTTTTTACTGTGGTTTTTACATTGTCTCTAATGTTGATTTTTTACAGACACACACTTGTATGGACAAAAAAACCAGCTTTACAATTAATTAGAGGACTGATTTTTGTTTTTTCTACTTATTTATTTTTTTACGCAATATCTGAAATTTCACTTCCTAAAGCCTTAACCTTAGCTTTTGTTGCTCCAATCTGTGTTACAGCTTTATCTCCATTTTTTTTAAATGAGAAAGTAGGGTTGAAGAGGTGGACCGCTGTATCACTAGGTTTTATAGGAACTTTAATTGTAATTAGACCTGGTTTTATAGAACTTAATTTAGCTACTATGGCTGCTTTAGGTAATGGAATTTGCTATGGATTTTATCTTATTATTACTAGAAAGCTCAGCACCTCTGATAATCCTCTTTTAACTCTTTTACTATCTGGTTTGATAGGAACTATAATAATTAGCCTATTTATGCCCTCAGTTTGGGTTTATCCTTCATCAAATCAGTGGATTTTGATGGCTTTAATCGGCCTTATAGCCTCTGTAGCGCATCTTTTCCTCATACTATCTCTCAAATACGCTGATGCCTCTAAATTAGCTCCTTTGGGCTATACAGAGATTATTACAAATATACTGATTAGTTACTATTTCTTTCATGAGCTGCCTGATAATTGGACTTATTTGGGTTTGTTTATTATTGTTCTAAGTGGTTTATATATTTCTAGAAGAGAATATTTGCTTTCTCGTTCTGACTAATAGTAAATAAATAGTTACTAATATATAATAAAATACTTTAATATATAGATTTAAACTGTTGTAATTATTATATAAATTTATTAAAATATTAAACATAAATTAAAAAAAATCATTGAGTTAATACAAGAAAATTAAAAAATATAGATACTCTTTTAAATAAACTAAGGCAAAAATGGCAAGTTTGAAAGAGAAAATAAAGCACTATGCTTAAAAGTGTTTAATACCAATGTTTTTTTAAGATAATTATTAACAAAATTTAAAATTCTTATTAAAGCAAGTGGGTAGGGAAACAAAAAATCATAAAAAATTTTCTAAAATTCGACGCTAAAATAAGCCTTGTTATCATTATAAAGTAGAGCAATGCAGTTATAGAATATGTGTTTTAAACGGCCGTAGAGGTGCTTTATTTTGTTATATCTCGACATATAGTACAACTGAAGGGTGCATAACACTGTTCATGCTAAAATACACTTAAATATTGAAAAAACATTGATTTTACTTGTGTTTTTGACCATAAAATAGTCCAAAAAAGCCACTAAATATCAACTTTTTCAGATCTCAATAAACGCAACTTTATCTTAATTCCACCTCTTCCAGAGTATCCGCCAAGGCCTCCATCAGACCGAATTACTCTATGACATGGTATTTTGGGGGCATATGGGTTTTTTCCACATGCATTAGCTACAGCACGGGCTGATTTTGGGCTTTTTATAGCAATTGCAACCTGTTTATAGGTTTTAACAGTGCCTTTTGGTATAGTTTTAAGGTATTTCCAGACTTTTAATTGAAATTTAGTGCCTTTCATCAATAATAATTTAGAATAATAAAGCAGACTATAAAAAAAACTGTTAAAATGGAAAGATAAATGGTTTCCAGAGTTTTTCCAGATTTTTTATAATTAATAAAGCTTAATATTGCAAAACCAACAGATGTTATTAAGAAATATATAGGTTCAATTACTCCGTCTATACCCATTTTCAAATTATATTTCATCTTTATTGTCCTCGCAATATCACTAATTGACCATCAAATTAATAAATTATTTTATTTGACATAATAAAACACTTAATATATTACTAATGATAATTTATTGTTATCAATACTAATAATATGAATGAGCTAACAACAGATTTAAAACTGCTTCATGAAGCAACATTAAATAATTTAAAAAGCTCTAAAGCAAACAATACTTTAAGAGCATACAAATCAGACTTCAAGGATTTTGGAAATTTTTGTGCTAGACATGGTTTAAATTCATTGCCAACTGAACCTAAGATAATCTCATTATACTTAACACACCTTTCTAAAAATTCAAAAGTAAGTACTCTCAGAAGACGATTAGTATCAATTAGTATGATTCATAAGCTGAAAGGTTATTATTTAGATACAAAACATCCAATTATTGTAGAAAATTTAATGGGAATTAAAAGAATGAAAGGTATAGTACAAAAGGGTAAAAAACCTCTATTAATCAATTATTTAAAGACATTAATTAATGTTATAGATGATCAAATAAATAATGATTTTAAAAAATTTAGAGATAAGTCTATAATTCTGATAGGATTTGGAGGTGGTTTTAGACGATCTGAGCTAATTTCAATTGATCATGAAGATTTAGAATTTGTTCCTGAAGGACTAAAAATAACGATTAGAAAATCAAAGACAGATCAGTTTGGGGAAGGCATGATTAAAGGATTACCCTACTTCTCTAATGAGAAATATTGCCCAGTATTTAATCTAAGAAAATGGTTAGAGATTTCAAAAATTAAATCTGGACCTATTTTTACGAGATTTTCTAAAGGATTATCTCTAACTGATAAAAGATTAACAGACCAGACAGTAGTATTGTTAATAAAAAAATATTTAAATTTAGCAGGAATAGAAAATAAAAACTTTGCAGGTCATAGTTTAAGATCAGGTTTTGCCACAGTTGCAGCGGAATCAGGAGCTGATGAAAGAAGTATAATGGCAATGACAGGTCATAAAACAACACAAATGGTACGGAGATATATTAAAGAAGCAAACTTATTTAAAAATAACGCGTTGAACAAAATAAAAATTTAATCTTCAATACAAACTATATCATTTAATTGGCCAATTTTAGGGATAGTAATTTGTTTAATTGTTTTAAAATTGATTGTATCTAGAACATTTACTTGACCATCATAATATCTAGAATGTCTAGATTTTCTTTTACCAATACCACTTTTGCCGATAAAAATATACTTAGAATTAATTGCTATTCCTCTGGTCCAAGGTTTAATATCAATGATAAATTTTTTTTGGTTGTAACTATATATTTTTCCCAAACTAGAAGATGAAATTAAATAATCCTCTTTAAATTTTTCTATATCGTGAGTATGAAATACATTTTTTAAATTAATAATTTTATAATAATCTAATGCATCGAAAGATTTAAGATTATATAAATCTTGAGTAGGTATTTTAATAATTTGAGCGTTTTTAAATTTATTTTTTTTATGTCCATTGTTTAAACCTATGTATAAAAAATTAATATCTATATTGATAGCATTAATATGATTTATATCATTTCTAGATTTTCCAATATCAATGAAATATTGAATTGAATTATTCTCAGCATTTAAGACCTGTATCCTATTAGAACCAGTTTCTGTAATAAAAATAAAATTGTTAAAATAGGAAATTTGATGAACATCTAAAAGATTATAAACTACTATTTTTTTTATAATTTCTTTTTTTTTGAAGTTATAAAAATAAATTATTGTATCCGTAGATTTTTCATAATTAATGTATTTGCTCAAATTTTCTCTAGATGCAAAAATAATTTCATTTTGAGTCTCATTAGAACAGATACCAAAGAAACCTTTACTTGGTTTTTTAAAAAAACCTTTTTCCCAATTACCTATAATTTTTGTAATTAAATCTTTTTTAAGGTCATACTTATATACTCCCCTACTTGTTGAAATAAATAAATACATTGAATTATATTACAAATTAATTACTTATAAGACTTATTTAATATAATGGAAAATAAAATATTAGTTATTGGCTGTGGTTACTGGGGTTCAATTGTAATAAACACAATAAGAAAACTAAAAAAAAACAAACAAATTTATATCTGTGATGAAGATGATGAAAAATTAAAAATTATCAAAAAAAGATTTAAAAATTTTGTAACAATAATTAAGTTGAATGAGATTTCGATTAAAAAAAACATTAAATATATATACTTAGCTACACCACCAAGCAAAAATTTAAAAATACTTAAAAAAATTATCCCAATGAATAAAAAAATATTGCTAGAAAAACCGGGTTTTGTTAAATTAAGTGAATTTAATATAATTAAAAAAGAATTAAAAAAATCAAAAAGTGAAATAAGATTTGGATATATATATTTATATAATAAATATATAAAATATCTAAAAAAATTAATACTATCGAATAAATATGGAAGACTAAAATATGTTAAATTTCAAAGACAGAATTTTGGTCCAATAAGAAATGACGTCAATTCATTTGCTGATTTAGCTACTCATGATCTAAGTATTATAAAATTTTTATTTAATAAAAAAATAAAATTAAAAAAATTTATTAAACAAGATATATTAAAATCTAACAGTGGTGATATTATATCAGCTAGCTTTATTGTAGGTGATATACCTATTGATATTACCGTAAGTTGGTTAAATCCTGAGAAAATTAGAAAAATTACAATTATAACAGATAAAAATATGATCCTTTTTGATGAGATGAATTTAGAAAAACCAATAAAAATATTCAATAATTACGCAAGTTATCCAAAACTATCAAAGTTTACAAAAAGTTATTTTTCACAAAAAGCATTTACTTATAAAGGTAAATCAAAACATATTAAATTAAATGGAAGCAAACCTTTAGATAATGAAATTTTAGATTTTATAAATGATAAAAAATATATTTCTGATTTAAATTTTTCATCAGATATTATTAAAATTGCTAATAAAATAATAAATTAATAATCATTCAGAACATCGCAAATTTTCTTCAGATCATTTCTAGCAAGGTTTGGGTCGATTGGTAAACTCAGACAGCTTTTAGCAATATATTCTGCATTTTTAAACTTTTGGTTTTTAAATAAATCAACAAAGCAATTAAGTTTATTTATTGATAATGGATAATGTATTCCATATTGGATGAGATTTTTTTTTAAATGTCTAATTAATTTAGCCCTGTTTCTAACTAAAATCACAAATTGATGGTATACAGAATTTTTACTGTGTTCCATTAAAATAATTTTATTATTTTTTATTTTCATCCTATAAAAATTAGCAATATTTCTTCTTTTTAAATTCAATTTATCTAATGAATTTAATTTAAGATTTAATAATGTAGCTTGAACCGTGTCTAGTCTACTATTTACCCCTATTTCTGTATGAATGTGTTTTTTTTTTGCTCCAAGGTTTCTTAATTTAATTAATTTTTGATAAAATTTTTTATTATTAGTGGTTATGATTCCACCATCACCATAACACCCCAAATTCTTTCCAGGATAAAAACTATAACATGACATATCACTGTATTTACCAATACTATTTCCATAATTATCTTTACCGCCGTGCGCTTGAGCAGAGTCTTCAATAATAAAAATTTTTTTTCTATCAATTAATTTTTTAATTTCCTTAATATCAACAACACTTCCATATAAATTAACCGGTAATATAACTTTTGTTTTAGAATTTATTTTTCTTTTTATTTCATTTATCAAAATCAAAGAATTTTTTTTGTCAACATCGACCAAAACAGGTTTTAAATTATTATTAATTATTGCTAGAACTGTAGAAATCCAAGTCATAGCTGGTACTATTACTTCAGAATTTTCTGGTAAATCTAGAGATTTAATAGCTAGATATAAAGCATCTGTTCCATTGGCACACCCAACAGAAAATTTTGATTTTGTATATTTTGAAAAGTTGTTTTCAAATTTTTTTACACTATCACCTAAAATAAAGTCATTTTTTTTAAAATGTTTTTTAAGTTCTTTGATAAATACATTATGTAAATGTTTGTCTTGTCTATATATATCATAAAATTTTATCATGGACTTAAAAATATAATGGATGTTTTTTTATTATTGAATTAAATCTTATTTTTTCCTTTTTAATATCATTAATTGAAATTTTTTTTTTTTTTATCCCAATTTTATTTACACCAATATTTTTAGCTGGATTACCAACATAAATATTACCTGGGTAAATTTTTAATTTTTTTGTAATAACAGAGGACATACCAATCATACTATAAGACCCTATAACTTGGTTTTGGTGAACTGTAACATTAAATCCTAATTGTGATTTTTTCATAACATAAGTGTTTCCACCAAGAGTAACATTATTAGCAAATATAACCTCATCCTCAATAATACAATCATGTGCAATATGACTAAGAGTCATGAAATAACAGTTGTTACCTATTTTGGTAACCTTTTTTAAATCAGTTGGAAGATGTATTGTAGAAAATTCTCTGAAAATATTATTATTACCAATAATAATTTTTCCCTTTGACTTTTTGTAAGGATGTTGAGCATCAGTCCCAATTATGACATTGGGTCCTATTACATTACCTCGACCAATATCAATTTTACCCCAATTAACAATTGAACTTTTATGGACATAATTATTTTTAATTTTTATATAATGAATCATTTATTAAACATTTGTCCAAATATATTTGTATTTTTTCTTAGTATTAAAAATTTTGAATATCATAAAATCTGAAATAATTATATTTTCAAAATATTTAAAATAATTTTTTTTAGCCAATTTTGATCTTTTTAGTATCTCCTTTGAATTATCTTTGATAGAAATTAATTTTTTTATTAAATCTTTTTCATCTTTATAAGTAATTATTTCACCATCTTTAAAAAAATCCTGAAATTTTATTTTTTCATTAATAAATGTTAAGACTCCGTTTCCCATTAATGTAGCTATTCTATTACTTGAAGCATATTTACTTGGACCACCACGACTTAAATTCAATGCAGTTTTTGAGTACATTAATTCCTTATTAAATTCATAATTCCATTTAGGTTCCTCATTATACAAACCTAAAATATTAAATTTAATTTTATCATTTGAAATTGAGATTAATTTATCTAAAAATTGACTTCTTTCATCTATAATATTTTTTTTTAATTTACCGTAATTAACACCATGGCTTAGAGCAAAAAATAAATCTTTGCTTTTTTTGAATTTGTAAAAATCTCCATTTTCAATATTTGGATCTACAGGTATTGGTAAGAAGTTAATTTTACTTCTTTTAATCTTTGTTTTAATTATATCTGGTGAGGTAGTAATAAAATAATTATCAATTAGATCGTTATTTTTTTCTATTAAATCAAGGTTTTTTCTAAAACTAGGATCACCTTTAATAACATGATCTTCGTACCATAATGCGATTTTAGTATTAAGGTTTTTTTTTATGTTCAAGAGAGTTGTTCTTGATAGAGAGTTATTATGACCAAATAAAATTAGGTTTGGTCGATAATTTTTTGATATAGTTAGAATTTTATTATCTAAAGATTTATTTTTAAAAAAACCTTCTTTAAAATTTCTATAATCAAAATTAATTACATCGTGACCATTTCTAATCAACCCATTTGAAATTTTCTTAGCTATTGAAAGATTAAATAATCTGTGATCATTTTTTATACCAAAATTTGATATATGTAGGATTTTAAAAAATTTTTTATTATCCTTAGAGTAAACTTTTTTCGAAAACCTCAGTTCATCTAAAGAATTAACACTCTTAGAAGGAATATGAATAATATTATTAAAATTTTCAAATTGAACTTTCTTTAACTGATTTGGATTATCTATTAATTGTGAAATCTTTTTTATTAATTCACTTTTATTATTTTTATTTAAAATTAGATTATTATTAAAAGTTTCTGACAAACCTCCACTTTTTGATGTTATAACCGCACAACCTCTAGAAGCGCTCTCTAAAGCTGTTCTACCAAAAGGTTCTTCCCAAGTAGGATTTACCACAGATATTGAGGATTTTTCATAAACTTTTAGTAAATTATTATGGCTTATCCAATTATTTAATTTTAATCTTGGATGTTTAAAAATAAAAGTTTCTCTTTGTTCATTTCCATAAACATGAGCTTGCCAATCAGGATATTTATTTAAAATTTCAATTATAGAATTTCCAAAAATTTCATAACCTTTACTTCTGTTTAATTTTCCTGAGAAAACAATAATCTTTCTTTTTTTTGGAAATTTTTTAATAGGATTTATAAAATTATATATAATGTCTGTATTATTCTTATGTTTTGTATTTAAATCTGAAAAAAATCTTTTTTTAACCCATTTGCTAACAAAAATTATTTTATTACATTTATCTAATAAAAAATTCTTATGGTTTGGACTATTACTATCTCTAATAGTATTTGGATCATTATGAAAAATTAAATTTATTTTTAATTTTGGATTATATTTTATTAAATACTTTGCATATTCAGGACGGTTGTGTATTTCAATAATAGTAATTTTTTTTTTTTCTATTTCTTCACTAATTTTTTTTATATATTGTAAATTTGTATATATTTTATTTTGTACTGAAATTGGAATTACTTTTTTATTGAGATACCTGTAATTTCTTGAGAGTCTCCTACAAAAAATGTAATCATTTTTTTTATTTGTGTTATTAAGATAATAATTAACCCATATAGAAACAGCACCAAAATCTTTATCTGAAAAACTCTCTTTTAAGGGAAGAATAATTGCAGTATTTGATTTCATAAATTTATTTTAATTTTTGAAAAACTTTATCTTAATTTCATTTCTTAATTTGTTATTTTTTTTTAGTTTGTATTCCTCAGACATAGCTATTTGCTTTGTTTTATATTTTTTTTTATAAATTATTTTCCAAAAAGCACCTTTTGTAAATTTAGCTCCTTTACCAGTATTATGTAAGAATAATCTTTTTTTTAGATCATTTGTATAACCTACGTAAGTAATTACTTTATTTTTTTTTGTTGTAGCTAATAAATATACAAAGTAACTCATTTATGGCGGTCCCTAGGGGAATCGAACCCCTCTTTCGAGGATGAAAACCACGTGTCCTAACCGATAGACGAAGGGACCGAATTGCTGCTTTTTATTGTAAAATCAACAATTAATCAAGTATATCATTGTAAATTTTGTTTTAGTTTTATTACTTTCTTAAGGCCAGTTGATTTATGTGTCACTAATGTCTCTGAAATGAATTCATTACCCTCAAATTTTATACCTGAAACTAAATCTCCTGAAGTAATCCCCGTTGCACAAAAAATTGAGTCACCTTTTACTATTTCACTTAACTCATATTTTTTTGTTAAGTCAATTATTCCCATCTTTTTTGCCCTTCGTTTATCTTCCTCTGTATCAAAAATAAAGCGACCTTGAAAGTTACATTTATAAGTATCTAAAGCAGCTGCAGCAAGGACACCTTCTGGACCACCTCCAATTCCTAAAAAAATATCAACATTATATTTATCTTCAGTAACCAATAAAGCTCCGGATACATCTCCATCTGTAATTAATTTTAAATTAACTTTCATTTTTTTTAATTCATCTATAATCTGTTTATGTCTTGGACGATCAAGGATACATGCTGTTAAATTTTCTGGATTTTTATTTAAAAAGTCACTTAAGTTAGAAATATTTTTCTTAACTGTAAAATCTAAGTCAATAATATTTTTTTCATTAACTCTTGCTGATATTTTTTCCATGTAAGTTTCTGGAGCATTAAATAAACAATTTTTTTCTGCAATAGCGATTACTGATAATGCTCCAGGAAGATTACCAGCAACAAAATTAGTCCCTTCAAGTGGATCAACAGCTATATCAAACATTGGTCCATTTTTGTCACCAATTTTTTCACCAATGTAAAGCATTGGAGCTTGATCTAGTTCACCCTCACCTATTACTATTTCACCTTGAATATTTATTTTATTTAATTCACTCCTCATAGAATCGACTGCTGCTTTATCTGCAGCAGTTTTATCTTTTTTTCCAACCAGGAACGATGAAGCCAAAGCTGCCTTTGCAGTAACTTGTACAAATTGATCAATAAATTTTTTATCTATTGTCATTAAACTTTTTCATCAATTAATTCTTCTTGATCAATTTTTGACTCAAATTCTCTCAAACGTTTATAAACACTTGCAAGTTCAATTATTGTTGGCCAGGCTTTTAATATATATTGCATCGAGCCTTCAACCCTTCCAAATGCTCTTATAATTTGTTGCATTACTCCTAATGTTACAGCTCCAGCAACAATAGCTGGCGCTAAAAATACATAAGCAGACAAAACATTGGCCTGTAAATAAGCTATTCTACCAATATTAAAATATAAATATCTAATATAGCTTAAAAAATGAATGCTTCTCACACCATCAAATAACTCTTCAATAGTTTTTGGTCTTATAGACCCGTCATCTTCAGCTATTACAAGTATTTTTCTATAAGCAGCCTCCTTCTTTTGAAGATCATATTCAACACCAACCAATCTTAAAATTAAACCAAGTAAAATTAAAAAAATTGTTCCACCCACAGACCAAATTAAAGCACCAACTATTAATCCATAATCCCAATCACCAAAAAAAAATATTGGTATACCAATACTCAAACCAAATAATATTGGCATAAATTCAACTAAAATCATTACAGCTTCAATTAAACTGGTTCCAAGAGACTCCATTATTCTTGAAAATTTAATAGTATCTTCTTGTACTCTTTGAGCTGCCCCCTCTATTTTCCGAGCTTTGTCATAAACACTATGATACCACTCAACCATAGCGGTTCTCCATCTAAACAAGTAATGTGAAGTAAAAAAACTTACAACAACAGCTACACCGACGTACATTGCAGCCAAGGTAATAAAAGATAATAAACTAGCCCAATATTCCTCAATTGTGATTGAGTTTGGCGCTCCAAGGGCTTTTTGAATCATATCATAAAATTCACCAAACCATTCATTAATTTTAACATCAATTTTAACTTGGATCCAAAGAGACGAAAGAATAATTGCTGAACCAATCCAGGACCAAATGAACCAATTTTTTTGATTGAAAAATCTAAACATTAATTACTTTAAAAAATTATCAGCGTATGATTTCTTTACAGTTTTTCTTTTTCTAGGTTCAATTAATTCAAAATCAATTTTCTTTTTTTTGGCATAATTAACTGCAAGTTCTTTAGAAGAGAATTCTAATTTTAATTCAGTATAAGTATCAGATGAACTTTCCCAACCCATTAAAGGATTTTTTGTAGGATCTTTAGTTTTAAATTCTAAAATCCACTTATTATTTTTTGCTAAACCTGATTGCATTGGATTTTTATTTGGAATGTAAATAATTGCTTTTTTCATAAATGATGGTCGGAGTGGCAGGATTCGAACCTGCGACCCTCTGGTCCCAAACCAGATGCGCTACCAGGCTGCGCTACACTCCGATCTGAGTACTAATACAGCAGTTGTTGATAATTTCAATGTATAAAGAAGCCAATTTCTAAAGAAATTTGATTAAAATCTGGTATATAACGAAGCATGATTATTACTTGCCCAAACTGTAACAAGCAATTTAAAATTGATAATTTTTTAATACCAGATGAAGGCAGAGATTTACAATGTGGATCATGTGAAAGAGTTTGGTTTTACAAGCCAGCAAATGAGAGAGAAGCTCCATTAACATTAAATGAAAACATCTTTGAAAATAAAGCAGAAGTACATGTAAAGGAAAAAGACAAAACTTTAGAATTCAGTAAAACGTTAGAGCAAGAAAAAACTATTAAACCTGAAAAAAAAAAAGAAACATCAAAACAAATTCCTAAAACGGTTAAAAATGCAGAAAAAAAAGGTTTCAAATTTTTTTCATACCTAATCGTATTTATTATATCTTTTGTAGCATTAATTATATTGCTTGATACAATAAAAGCCCCAATAATTAAGGTGTTTCCTGGATTAGAAATTATATTATTTAACCTATTTGAAACATTGAAAGATTTAACACTATTTATTATAGACCTATTTTAATTTTTTATGATTAATTATATATCAAAACCGTTTAGATGGTTCTTTAAATTAGAGGCTGCTAGTGGTTTAGTTCTATTATTTGCTGCGATAATTGCGTTATTTATAAGCAATTCTGTGCTAGCAGATTTATATTTTGCTACTCTAAATAAATATTTATTCATAGGTATTAATAATTTTGGACTAAAATTATCTGTATTGCATTGGATTAATGACGCATTGATGGCGATTTTCTTTTTTTTTGTCACCTTAGAAATTAAAAGAGAATTTTTACAAGGAGAGCTTTCAAATATAAAGCAAGCTTTATTGCCAATAATAGGTGCCGTTGGAGGAATGTTAGTCCCAGCATTATTTTATGTTTTCATAAATTTAGGTGATAGTGAAACTTTAAATGGATGGGCAATTCCCTCAGCTACAGATATTGCTTTTTCTTTGGGAGTTTTATCTTTGTTGGGTAAAAGAGTTCCTTTATCTTTAAAAGTATTTTTAACTGCATTGGCTATAATTGATGATTTAGGAGCAATAGTTATAATTGCTCTTTTTTATTCAGGAGATTTGAGCATTAAGTATTTAACTTTAATGTTATTAGCATTTATTGTTTTGTTATTAATTAACAAATTTAACGTTAAAAAGTTTTTACCTTATTTGGTTGTAGGACTATTTCTCTGGGATTTTACGCATAACTCAGGAATACACGCTACTATTGCTGGTGTCTTGTTGGCTGTGACAATTCCTCATAGAAAAAAAGAAAAAGATTTTTCTTTATTAATAAAAGTTGAACATGTAATTAGTCCATATGTTGCATTTGGAATAATGCCCTTATTCGCATTCGCAAATGCAGGTGTGTCTTTAGATGGTTTATCATTATCTTCTTTATTGGATAAAGTCCCCTTAGGCATCGTACTAGGACTATTTCTAGGTAAACAGCTTGGCGTATTCATATTCTCTTATGTATCTATAAAATTAAAAGTAGCTCAAATGCCAAACGACACAAGTTGGTACAATTTTTACGGTGTAGGTGTTCTTACTGGAATTGGTTTCACAATGAGTTTATTTGTTGGAAATTTAGCTTTTGTTGAAAACATGCAATATATGGATGGTGTAAAAATAGGTGTATTAACTGGGTCATTGTTATCCACTTTATTTGGTTATTTTTTGATATTACTTACTCCCAATAAACCGAGTAAATGAGAAAAGTAATATTTCTGTTATCTATAATTATGTTTTTTTTTAAAACTTCAGCTAGTGCAAACTATGAAAAAAAAATTTATGACTTCAGCATAGAGAGTATAACTGGTGAGACAATTAATTTTAAAGATTACAAAAATAAAGTTATTTTAGTTGTGAATACAGCAAGTTACTGCGGGTTTACTAAACAATATGATGAATTACAGGAATTGTGGGATTTATATAAAGAAAAAGGTTTGATTGTTCTTGGTGTTCCATCTAATTCATTTAATCAAGAAAAAAGTAATAATGCAGATGTAAAAGAGTTTTGTGAAGTAAATTTTAATATTAATTTTCCTCTTACAACTATTACAGAGGTAAAAGGCAAAAATTCACATGAAATTTTTAAATGGGCAAAAGAAAATCATGGAAAATCTGCTGTCCCTAAATGGAATTTTCATAAAATTCTAATTAATAAAGAAGGCAAAATAGAAGATACTTTTGCATCAATGACAAAACCAATGTCAAAAAAAATAATTAAAGCTATAGAAAATATCTTATAAGTTTATACTCAATCCATCATGTGCAGGTATAATATTTTTAGGAAGCATTTTTTTTAGCACCTTATAATCTAATACTGGTGACAAGTTTGTAAGAATAGCTTTTTTAGGTTTAAATTTTTTAATTATAGCCAGTGAGGTATCTAAATTAAAGTGGGAAGGATGAAAATTGTACCACAAGCAATCAATGACTAAATATTTTAGATTTTCAAAATACTTATGATCTTTGTTATAAATTTTACTTACATCACTTATATAAGCTAATTTTTTGTCAATTATAAAGCAATTTGATTTAACCTTACCATGTTCAACCATAATTGCTTGAATACCAATCTTTTTATTATTTTCTTTTATAAATATTTTTTTTGGTAGTTTATTGAGTTTAAGAGTTGCAGGATATTCTTTTGAATAACTTTTAAAAATATAAGAAAATGTAGAATTAAGGTATTTAGAAGTATATTTATCAGCGTAAACGTCAAGTTGCTTTCTGCTGTTAATATAAAAAGATCTTAGATCATTTATTCCATGAGTTTGATCGCCATGCATATGAGAATATAACACTTTATTAATTTTTTTTATTTTATGTCTTAAAAGTTGTTGACGTAGATCAGGAGATGTATCTATGAGGATATTTTCATCTGTGGTTTTTATTAAAGCTGAACATCTTGTTCTATAATTTTTTTTATTATTAGGGTCGCAATTTCCAAAAAAACCATCTGGTCTTGGTACACCCATTGAACTACCACAGCCTAAAATAATAAATTGCATTAATTTCAATTAAAAAAAAAGTTTATTAAAGTTATCTGTAGTTTTTTTGATAAGATCTTCTTTGGATATATTTTTAATTTCAGCTAATTTTGTAGCAGTGAAATCAATGAAGGATGGTTCATTTTTTTTTCCTCTTTTAGGAACGGGTGCTAAAAAAGGACTATCTGTCTCAATTAAGATATTATCCATTGGAATAGATTTGAACGTATCTTGTAAATCCAAAGAGTTTTTAAAAGTAATGATGCCACTTGCTGAAAAGAATGCATTTAAAGTCATTAGTTTTTCTGAAAATTCTTTAGATCCAGTAAAACAATGCATCAAAATTTTAAGGTTTTCATTTTTATATTCTTTTAAAATCTCAAAAGTCTCTTTTTCTGCATCTCTTGAATGAACAATTAATGGAGTATTGGTTTTTATGGATGCATCTATATGCTCTTTAAAACTTGTTATCTGTTTGTCTTTTTTACTATTATTGTAATAAAAATCTAAACCAGTTTCTCCAATACCGATAATTTTAGAATCTTCATTCAAATTTTCAATGATCTGATTTGAAGTAATGATATTTGTAGAGCTTTCATGAGGATGAATACCAATGGTGCCATAAATCATCTCATCTTTATTAATTAATTCTTTTACTCGAGAAAAGCTTTCAAACGAAGTTGAGATAGTTAATAATTTTTCTATACCCACCTCTTTTGATCTTTTTAGTACGTTAGATAAGTCGCTTAATAAAGGTTCGTGATCTAGATGGCAGTGCGAATCAATCATTTTTTTTTTCTATTTTTTTAAAAAGAATGTCTATTTTCTTTATATTAATATCTTTTGTTAAATAATCATTTTTCGAAATTGTATTTATTTTTATATCTTTTTCATCAATGTCAAAAATCTTTAAAGCCTTTATAGAAGTTTCAGGTATAATCGGATATAATAAAAAACTTATTTTTCTCACAATTTCCAATGTAGTATAAACAATTGTATTTAATCTAATTATATCGTTTTTCTTTTTCCAAGGTTCCTGATCATTAAAATATTTATTAGCTTCAAAAAGAGAATTAACAATATAATCAATATAAAAATTGATATTTTGTTTATCAATTTGTGATCGAATTTTATCTAAATTATCCTTATACTTATTTAATATTATTAAATCTTCATCTTTAAATTTAATTTCTGATGGAATTTTTCCATCACAATTTTTAATTGCAAAAGCAGTCACACGCTGGCATAAATTTCCATAATTATTAGCTAAATCACTGTTTATACAATCTTCAAGTCTTTCTTGTGAAATATTGCCATCTTTTCCAAAAGAAACCTCTTTAATTAGATAATACCTTAACGGATCTAAACCATATTGTTCAATTATTTCTAATGGATCTAATATATTGCCCTTTGATTTAGACATTTTCTCTTCACCGGATAAAATCCATCCATGCCCATATACTCTCTTTGGTAAATCAATTTTAGCTGCTAATAAAAAAGCAGGCCAATAAACAGCATGAAATCTCAATATATCTTTACCAATTAAATGCACTGAAGCTGGCCAAAATTTTTTAAAAAAATCATCTTCTTTATTTGGGTAATTTAATGCACTCAAATAATTTGTAAGAGCATCAAGCCAAACGTATATCACATGGTTTTTATTATTTGGAACTGGTATACCCCATGAAAAACTTTTTCTACTTATAGAAAGATCTTTTAAACCATTTTTTACAAAACTAATGACTTCATTTTTTCTAGATTCTGGTGATATAAAATCTGGATTAGCATCATAGTACTCCAACAAAGGTTTTTCCCACTTTGAAAGTCTAAAAAAATAAGATTCTTCCTCAATCCACTCAACAGAGGATTTTGAAGTTATAGATACTTTATTTCCATCTACTTCCTCTATTTCATCCTCGTTATAAAAGGCTTCATCTGATACTGAATACCATCCAGAATAATTTGATAAATATATATCATCATTTTTTTCAAGCTCTTTCCAAAGATGTTGAACAGTTTTTTTATGTCTTGGCTCTGTAGTTCTAATAAAATCTGTATTAGATAAATTCAAAGTATTTGAAAGATCTCTAAATGTTTGACTAATCTGGTCACAAAATATTTGCGGATCCTTCCCTGCTTTTTCTGCTGATTTTTGAATTTTTAATCCATGTTCATCTGTTCCTGTAAGAAAATGAACTTCATATCCATCAATTGATTTAAATCTTGCAAAAAAATCTGCAACAATACTAGAATATGCATGACCCATATGAGGTTTTGCTGATGGGTAGTATATAGGTGTAGTAATGTAAAAAGTTTTATCCATTTAGTATTTGATCCTCAAACTCCATAAATAATGTTTCCTCATCTAAATTAAAGATTTTAGTATTATTAATTTTTTCCAGAAAATAATGATATGATCTAATTAAACCTATATTTTGAACAGATATATTATTTCTGAAATAAAGTTCAATAAAAGAATAAATTATCTCACTAATTGATTTATCTTTTCTATAAATTTTATCTTTAATAATAGTTTTAAGAGTCTTTTTTAAATCAAAATTTAAAAGATCAATATTATATTCTTCAGACAACTTTAATAATCTAAAAATTTTTCCTGGTGTAATGTAATTATCAAATAATTCGTTATTAATAATATTATTAATATCATCATTTAACAATTGATTAATAACTTTAATAGATTGATTTTTAGTTAAGAAAATTTTGAAGTTTAAACACCTAGAATTAAGAGTTGGGAGTAGTTTTTTATTATTATTAATTAATATAAAATATATATTTTCATTTGGTTCCTCTAAGATTTTTAATAGAGCGTTTATAGAGTTTAAATTTAATAATTCAATGTTATCTATTAAAACAAATCTTTTTTTATTATTAAATGAAGATTTGTTCAAATTTAGAATTAATTCTCTAATTTGCATAATATCAATATTTTTTTTGTTCTCAGAAACATCAATTAGTTGGAAATTTGGGTTAGATTTATTTTGTATTAATTTGTAAGACTTGTTATCAGAATTAATTATATGATTTTCACGATCATATGAGAATTCTTCATCTTCTGACAATACAAAATTAATTAAATGATATGCTAATGTAGATTTACCAATGCCTTTTTCACCTGAAAAAAGAATTTTGTTCGGTAAACTATTTATTTTATTTAATTTAGATAAATCATTAAAAATTTCACTATGTTCAAATAAATATCTTTGCGATGAAGATTTTAAATTCATTAGATTATTTTTTTTAGCTGATCAATAATTAACTTCTCATTACTCTTAATTTCAGAATTTGAGTCAATTATTTTATAGAATTTTTTGTTTGATTTGGCTAATTTTAAATAGCCTTTTTGAACCTTGTTATAAAAATTCATATCAAACTGATCATATCTATTTAATGATTTTCTTTTTTTTAATCTCAAAAAAAGATTTTTTTTATTCACAATATTTAGAAAAGTAAACTGAATCTTAATATTTTTTAACAAAAATTTATTTATTATTTTAATAGTATTTAAACTTACTCCCATACCATAATGCTGATAAGCAATGGTTGAGTCTGTAAATCTATCAATTAAAATAATTTTTTTTTTATAATATCTTCTTATTAAATTAATATTTTCACTTCTAGCAGCTAAATATAAAAGTAAGTCAGTTTGTGGATTAAATTTTGATTTTTTATTTAAAATTAACTTTCTTATTTTTTCAGAATTTATACTTCCACCAGGTTCTCTAATTTTTATATAAGATATTTTTTTTTTATCTAAATACTTACAGATTTTATTTATATGGTGAGTTTTACCACTGCCCTCTATGCCTTCAAAAACAATGATTGGTTTTTTAGACATCACCCCAAATTAAGTAATTTATAGATTTAATCAATCTAGTAAAAAAATTAACTTTTTTAATTTCTTTTGATGACAACAAATCATACTCGCCAATTAATTCTTGATCATACACAACTCTTAAAGTGGCTATTATTTGATCTTTTTCAATTGGTGCTTCTACTGGTCCATCATATTTTACAACAACTTTTAAAAGTTTTTTTTTTGCTTTTTTAATTGTTTTATAAATATCTTCTTGAGTATAAGCGTCTACTGTGTTTTCTTTACCTAACCAAACATCAATTTTGTATAGAGGTTGATTAGATTTTGAAATCTCAACAAGATCAAAATTTGTTATTCCATAGGTTAGTAATTTTGTACTCTCTTTTGATCTTGCATTTTTTGAAGAAAATCCACTTCCAACAGCTATAAGTCTTCTACCATTTCTATTTATGGAAGATGCTAGAGAATATTTTTCGACAGCTAGATATCCAGTTTTAATTCCATCTGCACCTAATTTTTTATAAAGTAAAGGATTTCTATTTCCCTGGGTAATTGGATCACCACCAGTTCTATTCCAAGTAAATTCTTTTTCAGCAAACATTTTATAGAATTCAGGATGTTCTTTTATTAGATATCTCGACATTTTTAAAATATCTTTAACAGTTGAATAATTTTCAGGATCATTAATACCAGATGAATTAGAGAAGTTTGTATTTTCCATTCCTAATTCTTTAGCTTTAGTAGTCATTAAAATTGCGAACTCTTCTTCTGTACCAGCAATTCCTTCTGCTAAAGCTATGCAAGCATCATTTCCTGATGCTACAATTATACCTCTCAACAAATCTTCAACTGACACTTCATCGCCAACCATTATAAACATAGAGGAGTATCCAGAAGTTGATAAACGCCATGCTTTTTCAGAAATTATAAATTTTTCATCTAAACTAAGATCACCAGACTTTATTAAATCAAAAGCAATAATTGCTGTCATTATTTTTGTCATAGATGCAGGGTAAATAGATGCGTCTGAATTTTTTTCGTACAGAATCTCACCTGAATGGTAATCTTGTAATATTGCAGTTCTTGCATTTATATCAAAATTAGCGTTTGAAGTACCTGTAAAGGTTAGAATTAAAAATGTTATATTAAATATTATTTTATACATCTTTTAATATTTCTATGTTTTCAAAATTTAACACTTTTACTTCATTAAATGATTTTTCGAGTTTTTTTATATCATTATATGGACCTAATAATACCCTATATTTAGTTTTTGATAATTTCTTAATTATGTATGTATTGATGTTTGTTTCATTTTTAATTCTATTTATCATATTTTCAGCTGAATCTTTGTAATAAAAATCTGCAATCTTAATTGAATATAAGAATTTTTTTTTTTTGATTTTTGTTACTTTTTTTTTATCTTCACCTAAATTGTCAATAATAATTCCATCTACAGGAGCTTTTTCAGCAACTTTTTTTTCTTCGTCAAATGTTTTTGTTTTTTTAGCAACAAATGTTGAGTTTTTTGAGATTAAAATCAGATCTATAAATGGCTCATTTGGATCAAGAGATAATTCTTCAGCAATTCTTTTTGTAATTACTGAGTTATAAAAATTTGAAAACTCAGCTTTGTTTGAAACTACTTCAGCTATAATTGACTTATCATTCACTGGATTTGTAATTTTTACAAACGAATTTTTTTGGATTTTATTATGAAAAATTAAAAGCGATCTATTATCAATTTTTTTTGAAATTTTTTTTTCTTTTCTTAAATTATCATCATAAATTAAAGCAAAACCAGTGTTACTGTATTTTTGATCACTTATATAAACTAAGGACTTTTCATTTTTTTCGTATTGATTACAAGCGGATAATAAAAAAAATGAAAAAATTAATATTATTTTTTTAAAGTTCATTTTGTAATTTATCCTTTAATGTACAAACGGCTAAAGCAAAACGTAATGATCTATTCCATTTCAATATAATTTCGTAATTATCAAATACAATGTAAGCTGGATTTAAAGTTTCAGCATCAGGTATTATATCTTTATCAGGTGTTATAATTGCTACATCAAATTTATTATATTTGCTATCTATGTGATTATTATTTTTAATATATTGTCTAAAATATTTTAATTTTTTTTTATCATGAAGTTTTTTTGCTGAAATATTCAAATACTTTTTTGGTATGTTATCTAATAACTCTATTTTATAAAAACACGGATTTTCACTTTTCCAACCTATTTGATTTAGATAGTTTGAGGCTGAAGCATAAGCATCATTATTGTTTTTTAAATCAATATATCCATTTTTGTCATAATCAATTGCGTAATTTTTCATTGTAGATGGCATAAATTGAAAAAATCCAAATGCTCCAGCCCATGATCCATACAACGTTTTATGATCTATCTGTTTTTTTTCAATTAATTTCAAAAGAATTATAAGTTCATTAGTAAAAAACTCTGATCTTCTTTTATCAAAGCTTAAAGTTGCTAAAGATGATAAAATATCCATTTTTCCAACATATGCTCCAAAATTTGTTTCAATGCCCATTAATGCTAATAGTAACTCTCTTTCTATATCAAATTTATTTTCAACAGTATTTATAAGTCCCGAATTTTTTTGATAAAATTTTTTACCTAATTCAACTTTATTTGATGACGCTCTTTTTGAAATATAAGTTTTAGTATCCTCATAAAATTCTGGCTGAAATCTATCATACTTGATTACATCAGATAAAAATTTAGTATTAGACATAACCATATCGAATGTTTCTTCTGAAATTTTGTTTTTGAGTGCAATTTTTTTAAAATTTACTTTCCATATTTCAAAATCTTTATTTATATCAGCAAATAAATTATTTATTAAAAATAAGAAAAAAAATATAAAATATTTAATTAGTTTCATGCAAATCTTTCAAATATATAATTACAGCAATCCAAATAAAAATAAAACTAAGTAATTTTGTAGTTGAAAAAGGTTCATTATAATAAAAATATCCTAATAAAAACTGAAAGGTAGGTGTTATATAAAAAATCATTCCAGTAGGACCTAGACCACTTAGTTGAACACCTTTTACATATAAAAATAAGGGTATAACTGTCATTGGTCCTGCCAGAAATATAAACAACATCATCGGGGGGTCAGAGAACTTAAAATCATTATAACCTTGATTTGCAATAAAATAAAAAGCAATTAACGCAAATGGCAATATAAATAAGCTTTCAATTAACAAACCTACATCTGTATCAACATTAATTTTTTTTCTTACTAAATTGTAAAATCCCCAACTTATAGCAACAATTAAACCAACCCATGGTAGTGATTTAATGCTTACTACTATTAAAAAAATTATCGATATTATAACTAAAAGAATTGCAAAAAATCTTTTTTGATTAATTTTTTCTTTAAAAAAAAAAATACCAAGCATTACACTGAGAATTGGCATGATAAAATACCCAAAGCTTGCATCTATAATTCGGTTAGTAGCAACAGCGTATATCCACACAGCCCAATTAACAAAAATTAAAAAACCTGAGATAAATAAATAAAATAAATTAGATTTACTTTTTATAATTTTAAGAAAAATATTCCATTTAAAGAAAAAAATAGTTGTTAATAATAATGTAAAAGTTGTCCATAAACATCTATGAACAACTAACTCAATATGTCCAATATAAGAAACAAATTTAAAATAGATAACACCAATTACACCCCACCAAAAAGATCCAAACCCAGCAAGTAATAAGCCTTTATTAAATTCTTTTTTCATCGGATATTTTCTATAGACGTAATTAATAAGTTTATTAGACTATTTTATGCTTGAATTAAATAACTATAATTATAAAACCTTGCTAAAGGAGAGATGGCTGAGCGGTTGAAAGCACCGGTCTTGAAAACCGGCAAAGGGGCAACTCTTTCCTGGGTTCGAATCCCAGTCTCTCCGCCATTATTTTTTTAAATAATTAAAATTTTTATATAATGAATTAATTTTGTTTTTTTCAAAATTTATCTCTGTTTTAAAACCATTATAAAAATTGTATAAATTAGTATCATCTATATTTAATAGTTTTTCTAAATCAATAAGCTCTCTTTCATTTAAAACATTTATATATTTTTTTGTAAAAGCTCCTAAAAGATTATCCATTTCCTTGGTACCTCTATAATTGGATCGATAAATAATTTTTTTTTTTAATTCGTCTATATTGATCATAAATATTAGAATATATTAAAAGTTAATGAATAATAAAAGAAATTATGAATATTTACTGTCAGATTTAAGCTCATTAAAGGGTGTGGGTGAAAAAACTAAAAATATTTTAAAGAAAAAAAATATTAATAATTTATTCGATTTACTGTGGAAACTTCCTAAATCTTATACAGATAGGAGTTTATCCTCAAAAATCAAAAATTTAAAAATTGGTGAAACACAAACAATAACCATAGTTCCAGAAAAATATAACTTTCCTCGTATAAGAAAATTGCCAAATAAAGTTTTATGCTATGATGAAACAGGAAAAATAGAATGTGTTTTTTTTAACAGTTATGAGGGTTATGTAAAAAAAATACTTCCCTTAGGAAAAGAAATTACTGTAAGTGGAAAAATAGGTTATTTTAAAAATAAATATCAAATTACAAATCCAAAATATGTTTCAGAGGACTCTTCTTTAATAAAACAAGTTCACAACAAATATTCATTAACAGATGGTATTTCTGAAAAAACATATAATAAAATTTTAAATCAAATAATTGAAAATTTACCAAATTTTAATGAATGGCACTCTAAAAATATTATAGCAAAATTTCAAAATATTAGCTGGAACAATTCTATAAAAGAGTTACATAAGTATGAAAATATTGGAAATTATAAGTCTAATTTTTATAAAAGACTTGCTTTTGATGAAATATTTTCAACCTTTCTTGTAAATTCAGAAATTAGAAAAAAAATTAAGAAAATTAAAAAAAAAAATAAAATTATTAATTATGATATTCAAAATTCTATTATAAAAAAATTAGACTTTTCTCTCACAAACGATCAAATAAAATCACTTAATGAAATTAACAAAGATCTAACCTCTACAAGTAAAATGTTTAGACTTTTACAAGGAGATGTTGGTAGTGGAAAAACTATTGTTTCAATTTTAGCAGCAATAAATACGGTAAATTCTGGTTTTCAAGTTGCAGTAATGGCACCTACAGAAATACTTGCTAGACAACATTATAACCTTGCAAAAAAGATATTGCCGAAAAATTTTAATATTAAATTAATTTCTGGAAAATCAGAACCTAAAGTAAAAAAAGAAATTCTCAAAAATTTAGAGGAGAATAAAATAAACATTATTTTTGGTACGCATGCAATATTTCAAACAAAAGTATCTTTTAATAAACTAGGTTTAATAATAATAGATGAACAACATAAATTTGGTGTAAATCAAAGAAAAAAACTTTCAGATAAAGGAGGAATTGATTGTGATGTACTTTTAATGACTGCAACACCTATACCAAGAACTTTAACAATGACGATTTATGGAGATATGGATATTTCTATTATTCGTGAAAAACCAAAAAACCGAAAACCAATCAAAACTTATAGTAAATTAGAAAGTAAAATTGAAGATGTTTTAAAATTTATAAAAAATGAGATAAAACTAGGTAACCAGATTTTTTGGGTATGCCCTCTAATTGAAGAGTCTAAAAAACTTGACCATTCTTCTGCTGTAAGAAAATTTGAATATTTAAAAAAAAAATTTCCTAATCAGGTCTGTCTACTTCATGGTAAAACCAATAATGAGGAAAAAAATAAATTACTAAACAATTTTTTAAAAAATAAATTCAAAATTTTAGTTTCAACAACTATAATTGAAGTTGGAATTGATTTTCCAAATGCAAATGTAATAGTTATTGAAAATGCAAATAAATTTGGATTATCTCAACTTCACCAATTACGCGGCAGAGTTGGTCGTGGTAATAAAAATTCTACATGCATATTAATGTTTAAATCTAATTTAAGTGATAATGCAAAAAAAAGAATTAATATTTTAAAAGATACAAATGATGGTTTTTTAATATCTGAAGAAGATATGAAATTAAGAGGTTTTGGTGATATTCTTGGATTTAAACAAAGTGGAATTAAAAATTTTAAATTAGCAGATCCAATTCATAATAATGACCTTTTTTTATTAGCTGAAACCGAGATAAGACGAATTGAAAAAAATAATGAAGATATAAAAAAATTTAAACCTCTTATCAAACTATATGATAGAGCGGATGTAATAAATGACATTGCTTAAGATTTTTTAGTTGAAGTACCTGCTGAAACTATAAATTTAGATGCTTCTTCAAAAGACATATTAAGGTATATGACATCTTCAATTGGAAACATTAATAAAAAGCCACTAGTTGGATTTGGAGTCGTTGGTACAAAAACATTAATCAAATTTTTACCAGTTTTCTGAGCCATCTCACCTTTATTTTCTTTAGTAGCAAATCCTACAGCCCAAACTCCTTTTCGTGGATATTCAATTAATACTACGCTTCTCTTACCATCATCTTTTTTTGAGAACGTCTCAGTCATTTGGACAATTGCTGAGTAAACAGTTCTTAAGAAAGGTATCCTCTTAAATAAATCATCAATAAGTTTAAGTATTCTTCTTCCAAAAAAGGAGAGTGAAAGACCTCCTACAATTGTAATTAGCAGAATTGAAATTACAATTTCAACGCCTGGAATATTGAATGGTAAATAACTATTCGGATTAATATTTTTAGGGATTAAATTTGAAGATATTCCAATTAAAACTTTTGTAAGATATAGTGTAAAACCTATAGGTATTAAAACAACAACACCAGCAATAAAATAGTTTCTTAGTGTAAGTGAAAAAGATTTTTTCTTGCTTTTTTTAGTCATAAATTTACGTGTAACTATTATAAATAACAAACAAAATCGAAATAACAAACAATACTATTAATATTTTGTTGTTAAGATTCATGTTAAAGTAGTATTATCAAATTTTATAGTTATGAATAGAAGAAAATTCTTATCTTATGTGGGTTGTGGATGTGGAAGTATATTTTTAACATCATGCTACACTACAGCTCCAATAACAGAGAGAAAACAATTAAAAATTGTCTCTGAAGCAAAATTAAATGCTCAGGCAGCAAAAATTTATGAGAGAATTAAAGAAAAAGAAAAAATGAGTGATGACATAAAAACTCTAAATGAAATCAAAGAAATTGGTAAAAGAATGGAAAATTCAATTTCTGAATATTTCTATAGAGCAGGAATAGAGGATCCAACTATAAATTTTGATTGGGAATATATTTTAATTGATCGAAAAAAAGTAAGAAATGCTTGGTGTATGCCTGGTGGTAAAATAGCTGTATACACAGGTATACTTGAGGCAACAAAAAATACTGATGGCTTAGCTGCTGTAATGGGTCATGAAATTGCTCATGCGGTTGCAAAACATTCTGTTGAAAGAGCAAGTGCAGCTACACTATTAAATACAGGTACTCAATTAATTGATATCTTTAGTGGAGGAAAATTATCTCAAGTAAATAGAACGACTGGTATAAACACTGTAGGTTTAATAACGCAATTAGGTTTATTAAATCCATTCAATAGGAAACAAGAAAGTGAGGCTGATTATTTAGGAATGATATTTTCATCTTTATCAGGCTATGATATTAGAGAAACAGTCAAAATTTGGGAAAGAATGAAAAAATTAAATAAAGGTAAAGAACCTCCAGAATTTATGAGCACCCATCCCTCTTCTAGTAACAGAATTAAAGATTTAAATGATAAAATGAATGAAGTAATTTTAGATTACCCACCAATTGAAATTAGCTAAAAAAATTTATGGTGAGCCGTGATGGACTCGAACCATCGACCCATTCCTTAAAAGGGAATTGCTCTACCAACTGAGCTAACGGCCCACAAAATTGATTCATTTTTTTTAAATGAATAATGAGTGTATATAGATAAATTTTTATTTTTCAATTCGTTGAATGTAAAAGTTTAGATCAATTAAGCTTATTAATCTTAGGAATTTCACTTGATTATTTATACAAAATGGCACACTTTCAATGACTACAACTTATCTATGTATTTATCATGAAATATATCGTAGGTGCCATTTTTTATATTTTTTCGTATTTCAGACATTAATTCTTGATAAAAATTAATGTTATGAAGCGTCAATAACATTGATGCCAGTATTTCATTGGTATTAAATAAATGATTTAGATAATTTTTTGAATATTTATTTAAACTAAGGTTTTCGCAAATAGGGTCCAGTGGAGTATTATCATTTTGATATTTTTTATTTTTAATATTTATTCTTCCATTCCAAGTAAAAGCTAACCCAGTTCTTCCAGATCTAGTTGGCAAAACACAATCGAACATATCTATGCCTCTTTTTACTGCTCCCAAAATATCTGATGGGGTACCAACACCCATTAAATAATGTGGCTTTTTAGGTGGTAAATGCTCTTTAATATCGTTAAGTACATCAAACATTTCTTTTTGCGTTTCTCCTACTGCTAATCCTCCAATAGCATAACCATCAAAACCAATTTTAATTAATTCCTCAAGTGATTTTAGTCTTAAATCCTTAAAAAGACCGCCTTGTACAATTCCAAATAAAGCTTTATGTGGATTGTTGCCAAACGCTTCTTTAGATCTTTTTGCCCAGTACAAAGATAAATTCATTGAATTTTTAATTACATTATAATCATTAGTTTTTTTTGGGCATTCATCCATAATCATCACAATGTCTGAATTTAAACCTAACTGTATTCTTATACTTTCCTCCGGACTTAAATAAAATTTTTTTCCATCAACATGGGAATTAAATATTGCACCCTTCTCTCTATCTATTTTATTTAATTTTGATAATGACATAACTTGAAAACCTCCTGAGTCAGTCAAGATAGGTAAGTCACAATTCATGAAATTATGAAGACCACCAGCTGATTGAATTCTTTCTACACCAGGGCGTATCATTAGATGATAAGTATTTGAAAGTATAATTTCGGATCCAGTTTTTTTTATATCATCTATTTTACAAGCTTTTACTGTTGCTTGTGTTCCTACAGGCATAAATGCAGGTGTTTGTATATTGCCACGATGAGTCTCTATTAAACCATACCTAGCAAATTTATCATTATTTAAAACTTTGAAGGCAAATTTTTTTAATGCCATTAAAAAAATTATTGCGATTTAAAACTAATAATTTTATCTGGATCGGTCACAGCACCGTTATTATTTTGATCACCTCTTTTAATTTTATCAACGAATTCCATACCCTCTATAACTTTTCCAAAAACTGTATACTGTCTATCTAAAAATGGAGCTGGTTGAAAGCAAATAAAAAATTGACTATTTGCACTATTCGGATCTTGTGATCTAGCCATAGATAGGGTTCCTCTATCATGTGGAAGACTATTAAATTCCTGTTTTAAATCTGGAAAATCAGAGCCTCCCATTCCAGCTCTTCGTAAATCAAATTCTTTTGACTCTGAGTTGCCAAATTTAACATCGCCTGTTTGAGCCATAAATCCATCAATAACTCTGTGAAATACTACATTGTCGTATTTACCACTATTTGCAAGTTCCTTAATTCTTTTAACATGATTTGGTGCTACATCCTCAAATAATTCAATTTTAACTTCACCATCTTTTAATTTTAGTATCATTATATTTTCCTCAGCT